>NZ_JBIWNL010000021.1:0-132564 GCF_044767225.1 Kitasatospora sp. NPDC101447 | reverse complement strand
GCCTCCGCCCCCTGGTGGCACTTGTTTTTTTTCTGCTGCCGGCTAAATTCCTATTACTCGCCGCCGGCGGGGGGGGGGGGGGCGGGCGCGGCGCCCCCCCCCCACCGCTGTGTGCCCGTCAGGAGTTCCCGCCGCGGACCGCGTGCCGGATCAGCCCGGCTGGTCGGTGACCGCCACCGGGCGGCTCGGGTCGCTCGACCACTCGCTCCACGACCCCGGGTACAGCGTGGCCGCCAGACCCGCCACCTCCAGCGCCAGGATCTGGTGCGCCGCCGTCACCCCCGAGCCGCAGTACACCGCGACCTCCTGCTCCCCCGCGCCCAACGCGCGGAAGCGGGCCGCCAGCTCGGCCGCCGGACGGAACCGCCCGTCCGGGCCCACGTTCTCGGCCGTCGGCGCCGACACCGCGCCCGGGACGTGCCCGGCCCGCGGGTCCACCGGCTCCGTCTCGCCCCGGTAGCGCTCCCCCGACCGGGCGTCCAGCAGCAGACCGGCGCGCGCCCAGGCTGCGGCGCCGTCCGCGTCCACCGTCGGCAGCTGCCCGGGCACCGGCTTGAAGTCCCCCTCCACGGGCTGCGGAAGCTCGGTCGTCACCGGCAGCCCGGCCGCCTGCCAGGCCGCGAAGCCGCCGTCCAGCACCCGGACGTCCCGGTGCCCGGCCCAGCGCAGCAGCCACCAGGCACGCGCCGCCGCCATCGAGGCCGCGCCGTCGTACACCACGACCGGTCGCTGCGCGCCCACCCCGAAGCCGCGCATCGCCGCGCCGAACTCCTCCGGGTCCGGCAGCGGGTGGCGCCCGCCCAGGCCGGGCGCGCCGGGCGGGGCCGCGAGGTCCCGGTCCAGCTCGACGAAGTGGGCGCCGGGCAGGTGCCCGGCGCGGTACTCCTCGGCCGCGGTCGGGCCGCCCGGCGCGGCACCGACCAGCTGGTAGCGCACGTCCAGCAGCACCGGCGGACGGTTGGAGGCGAGCGCCTCCCGCAGCTCGGCCGCGGAGATCAGCGGAGAACCCTCGTTGTAGGTCGTCATGGCCGCCATTGTCGCGCAGCGCCACCCGGAGGCGCGGCGTACGGATCCGCGCCGGGCCCGACGAATCCACGGGACACGCCCGGGTCGCCGCTCTTTGTGGGGACTTTGCCGGACTTTCCGCGCGGCCCGAGGGTTGGGCGCCCGCCAGAGTGGAAGCATCACCCTCGCGCACGAGGATTTCCGTGCGCCAACCACCCACGAGGAGGCCCGCATTGCCCGCGGTGGAACTCCGACTGGCCCAGGGCACGCCCTGCTGGGTCAGCCTGCTGACCGACGACCTGTCCGGCGCCCGCGCCTTCTACGGCGAACTGCTCGGCTGGACGTACTCCCCGGGCCCCGGCCAGCTCGGCGACTACGTCCGGGCCGAACTCGACGGGGCACCGGTCGCCGGCCTCGGTCTCTCCACCGCCACCGGCTTCCCGGTGCAGTGGACCACCTACTTCGCCGTGGACGACGCCGACCGCACCGCCCAGTTGGTCCGCGAGTGCGGCGGCACCGTCGCCGTCGGGCCGCTGCAGGCCGAGCGCGCCGGGCGGATGGCCATCGCCTCCGACGTCTCCGGCGCCGTCTTCGGCCTCTGGCAGGGCGAGGAGCACCTCGGCCGGGAGGCCGGCACCGAGCCCGGCGAGCCTGCCTGGGCCGAACTGCTCACCCCCGACACGGAGGGCGCCGCCGTCTTCTACGCCGCGGTGCTCGACCGCCCGCTCCGGCCCGGTGCGGACGAGACCGCACTGCTCGTGCACGGCCGGCCGGTCGCCGGCATCCGGCACCGCGCCGACCTGCGCGGCCACCCGCCGCGCTGGCGCACCCACTTCGCCGTCCGCGACGCCGGCCTGACCGCCCGTCACGCCGTGGAGCTCGGCGGGCGGATCCTGGTCGCGCCGCACGACACCGCCCGCGGCCGGGCCGCCCGGCTGGCCGACCCGCAGGGCGGGCACTTCTCCGTGCTGGAGGCCGGCGCGTAGCGGGCCCGAAGGCGTAGCGGGTGCCGGCCCGGGAGCGTCAGGCCTGCTGCTCCTCGAAGGGCAGCACGTCCGGGGAGAGCACCGAGGCACGGGCCGTCGCGGCGGTCATGCGGCGGCGGTGGTGACGGCGGCACAGCACCTCGTAGCCGACCTCGTCGTCGCGCACCGAGATGTCACCGATCACGACCTGGGCGCCCTCGACCACCATCACCCCGCCGACCGTCCGGGCGTTGTGGGTCGCCCGCGCCCCGCACCAGCACAGCGCCTCGACCTGCAGCACCTCCACCCGGTCGGCCAGCTCGATCAGCCGCTGCGAACCCGGGAACAGCCGGGTGCGGAAGTCGGTGGTGATGCCGAAGGTGTAGACGTCGATGTCCAGTTCGTCCACCACCCGGGCCAGCTGGTCGACCTGCTCGGCGTCGAAGAACTGCGCCTCGTCGCAGATCAGGTAGTCCACCCGGCCGCCGGCCGAGAGCCGGTGCACCACGTGCGCGTGGAAGTCGAAGTCGTCCGTCACCTCGACCGCCTCGGCCCGCAGGCCCAGCCGGCTGGAGATCGTCGCGGCGCCCGCCCGGTCGTGGCGGGTGAGGATCACGCCCTTCCGGCCGCGCGCGGTGTGGTTGTGGTCCATCTGCAGCGCCAGCGTCGACTTGCCGCAGTCCATCGTGCCCGAGAAGAACACCAGTTCAGCCATGGGTGGAGCAGGGGCCTTTCACATCAGGGGAGTTCGGGCACAGAAGAGTCAAGGGACGGGCTCAGCCGCGGACTTCGAGCAGCGGCACGAACTGCTCGACCGGGGTCATCGAGCCGTGCAGCCCGATCATCGCGGATTCGCCGGGCTCGTTGCGGGAGGCGACGATCGCGATGTCGTCGCGCGCCGCGGCGACCACGTCGCCGATCCGTCCGTACACCCGCTCGTCCACGGCCGGGCCGAACCAGCCCGCCTCGACCGCCTGGTCCCGGGTGGCGACCCACATCCGGTCTCCCAGCACCTCGCTCCAGACCGCGTGCACGTCGGCCGCGGCGCCGGGCACCGCGTACACGTGCCGGGCCCGGCCCTCACCGCCGAGCAGCGCCACGCCGGCGCCCAGCTCCCAGTCCTCGTCGAAGTCGATCCGGTCCTCCGGCGCGATGTCGATCATGCCGTGGTCGGCCGTCACGTACATCGCCGAGCGCGGCGGCAGCCGCTCGGCCAGCCGGCGGGCCAGCCGGTCCACCGCGTCCAGCGTCATCCGCCACTCGTCGGAGTCCACCCCGAAGCGGTGGCCCGCACCGTCCAGCTCGCTGACGTACGTGTACACCAACGCCCGGTCGTGCTCGGCCAGCCAGGAAGCCGCCAGGTCCATCCGCTCCTCGCCGGTGGTGCGGCCGAGGAAGGTGCCGCCGGACAGGGCCACCCGGGTCAGCGGGGTCTGCGCGAACAGCGGGGACGAGACCTGCGCGGTGGCCACCCCGGCCCGGTGCGTCTGCTCGAACACCGTCGGGTACGGCTGCCAGGCGTGCGGCTCGGTCGGCGGCTGCCAGCGCAGCTGGTTCATCAGGTAGCCGGTGCCCGGCACCGCCACGGTGTACCCGGCCAGGCCGTGCAGGCCAGGCGGCGTCCCGGTGCCGACCGAGGCCAGCGAGGTCGCCGTGGTGGACGGGAAGCCCGCGGTCAGCGGACGGCCGCTGCCGCCCAGCGAACTCCCGGCCAGCGAGGACAGGAACGGCGCGTACTCGGGGTGGCGCAGCAGCAGCTCCCACCCCAGGCCGTCCACCAGGAACACCACCACCCGGTCCGCCGGGGCGATCGGCAGCGTCGCGGTGAACCCGGGAACGCCGAGGCCCGCCGCCACCGAGGGCAGCAGGTCGCACAGCGAACCGCTGCCGTACGGCGGCGCGGGGGCGGTGGCGGGGTCAAGGATCTCGAAGGCGTCGTAGCCGTCGGCAGGAACGAAGGACATGGAACCGGATTCGTAGCGGTCGGAGGCGGCGGCGGCGATCAGACCCGCGGGCTGTTGTCGATCGTCGCGTCGGACAGGGCCCGGGCGAACACCAGCGCCTGGGCCACCGTCTCCGGGCCGTCACCGGCCTCGCTCACCCGCAGCGAGAGGTCGTCGGCCGTCGCCGAGCCCGTGTAGCCGTGGTCCGCCTCGCAGTTCGGGTCCGAGCAGCCGGCCGGCTCCAGGTCCAGACGCTGCACCGCGCCCCAGCCGATCGTCAGCACCACCTCGCGCGGCAGCGTGCCCGGCGTGTACGTCTCCGGGTTCGCCACCATCCGGCTCACCACGACCGAGCCGATCCGGTCCAGCCGGACGCTCTCCGTCGAGGTCGTCGCGAACGGCACCGAGGGACTGCCCTCCGCCCCCGACTGCTCGTCGGTGTGGCTCACCACGAAGCGGGTCGGAGTCAGCACCAGCACCGTCACGTGCCGGCGGACCTCGTTGGCGTCGAACGTCGTCTCCTGGTGCACCAGGTAGGAGCTGATCGGCTCCGGGCCCACCGCGGACTCCACCGCCTCGGACACCAGGGCCGGGTAGTAGCCGCTGCGCTCGATAGCCGAGCGCAGGTCCTGAGTGGTGGTGGTACCGGTCTTCGCCATATCTCCATCCTGGCATGGTCCGCCGACGAAGCGGGCGGCACGGCGCCGAGCTTCGGACAACAGCGCCCGGGCAGGGCGCAACCAAGGAAGGTTACAGCGTGCTCATCGCGCGCGGGCCCAGATCGCTGCGGACCGGCAGGGGCGCGACCCGCACCCGCGCCCCCAGGATCGCCAGCCCGTGCGGGGCCACGACCACGGGTTCGAGATCCACCGAGGCGATCTCCGGAACGTCGTCCACCAGCTGCGACACCCTGAGCAGCAGTTCCTCCAGCGCGCCGGTGTCCACCGCCTCGGCGCCGCGCCAGCCGAACAGCAGCGGCGCGGCCCGCACCTCCCGGATCAACCCGGCGACATCCTGGTCGGTGGCCGGAACCAATCGGTGCGCCGTGTCGCCCAACAGTTCGGCCGGCGCGCCCGCCAGACCGAAGGAGAGGATCGCGCCGACCGCGGGGTCCACCATGGCGCCGATCACGGTGTCCACCCCGCGCGGCGCCAGCCGCTGCACCACCAGCTCGGCCTGCGCGGCGCCGCCGAGCAGCGCGTCCAGCTCGCGGTGGGCGCGGCGCAGGCCTGGCTCGCCGGTCAGGTCCAGCCGGACACTGCCCAGGTCGGGACGGTGGCGCAGGTGCGGGGCGGTCGCCTTCAGGGCCACCGGGTAGCCGAGCGAGGCCGCCGCCGCGACGGCCGCCTCCTCGTCCGGTGCGGGCAGCGTCGGCGAGACGTCGATGCCGTAGCAGGCCAGCAGCTCGCGGGCCGCGGCGTCCGGCAGGGTGATCCGGGCGCCACCGGGCTGGGTGCGCGTCGAGAGGGAGCGCCGCAGAGCGCCCCGATCGAGGGTGGTGGTGGGCGACGGGCGGGACCCGGCCCGGGCGCGCAGCACCGCCTCCACCAGGGTGCGGGCACCGGGCTCGTCGATCCGGTCCAGCTCGGGGACCCGCGCGGTCTCCTCCGCCTCGGCCGTCCGGCTGCGCCACTGCGCGTAGTGGACGGCGTGGGCGAGCGCGTGCACGGCCCGCTCGGGCGCCGCGTACGCGGGGATGCCGCCGGGACGCAGCCGGACCGGCAGGTCGGTGAGCGCCAGGTGGGCGAGCAGCAGCGGTTTGCCCAGCTCCTTGGCGCGCTGCCCCGCTTCGAGCAGGGCGGCGGCGATCTCCGGGTCGTCGGAGCCCATCTCGGGGTCGTCCTCGCCGGTGAGCCGGCCGCCCATGAAGGCGTGCGCGGAGGTGCCGATCGGCGGGATGGCGACGGCGATCACCGCGTCCACGGCGGGATCGGCGAGCGCGACGTCCAGCGCGATCCGGAAGTTCTCGCCGGTCGCGGCCGTGGTCAGGTCGACGGGGGTGCGCGGGCGCAGGCCGGCGCTCAGCAGGGCGTCGTAGGTGAGCAGGCCCAGGGAGTCCGAGTTGCCGACCACCGCGACCCGGTCGCCCCGCGGCAGCGGCTGCTGCGCCAGCAGCTCGCCGGTGTCGTACAGCTCGGTGATCGTCCCGACCCTGATGACGCCCGCCTGTTCGAACAGCGCGTCGACGGTCTCGTCGCGCAGGCCGGTGGCGGTGGCCGGGACGGCGTGGCCGGGCGGCAGGCTCCCGGTGTGCCGGGCGCCCTTGACCACCACGACCGGCTTGACGGCGGCCAGCCGGCGGGCGATCCGGGTGAACTTGCGCGGGTTGCCGAAGGACTCCAGGTACAGCAGGACGACCTGGGTGGCCTCGTCCTCGGCCCAGTACTGCAGGAGGTCGTTGCCGGACACGTCGGCGCGGTTGCCCACCGAGGCGAAGGAGGACACCCCGAGGCCGCGCTTGTGGGCGGCCTCCAGCAGGGCCACGCCGATCGCGCCGGACTGGCAGAAGATCCCGAAGCCGCCGCGGCCGGGCAGGCGCGGTGCGAGCGAGGCGTTCAGCGGGTTCGCCGGGTCGGTGTTGATCAGGCCGAAGGCGTTCGGGCCGATCACCCGCATCCCGGCCGCGCGGGCCTGGCGGACCAGCGCGCGCTGCCGGTCCCGGCCCTCCGGGCCGGTCTCCGCGTAGCCGGCGGTGACCACCACCAGACCCTGCACGCCGTGCGCGCCGCACTCGGCGACGGCGGCCGGGACGGCGCCCTCGGGGACGGTGATCACCGCGAGGTCCACCGGTCCGGGGATCTCCAGGATCGAGCGGTGCACCGGGACGCCGTCCAGTTCCGTGCCGGGCGGGGCGTTGCGGTTCACCGCGTGGACCGGGCACTCGGCCGGGGCGCTGCCCAGCAGGTCGCGCAGGATCGCCCGGCCGACCGTCTGCGGGGTGCGGGAGACCCCGATCACCGCGACCGAGCGCGGGGTGAGCAGCCGCTGCACCGAACGCGCCTCGGCGCGGTGCTCGCGGGCGCGCATCACGGCGAGCGAGCGGTCGGTCTGTTCGAGGTCGAACTCCAGGTGCACCACGCCGTCGGCGAAGCTGCGGCGCTGGGTGTAGCCGGCGTCGGTGAAGACCTTCACCATCTTCCGGTTCTCCGGCAGCACCTCGGCCTGGAAACGGCGGATGCCGCGCTCCTGCGCGACGGCCGCGATGTGCTCCAGCAGGGCCGAGGCCACCCCTCGGCCCTGGTGGGCGTCCTGCACCAGGAAGGCCACCTCGGCGTCGGTGCCGGTGGCGGAGGGACGGCCCTCGGCGTCGATCCGGTCGTAGCGGACGGTGGCGATGAAGTGGTCCCGGACGACCACCGCGAGGCCGACCCGGTTCACGAAGTCGTGGTGGGTGAAGCGGCGGACGTCCTTGTCGGAGAGCCGGGGATAAGGGGCGAAGAAACGGAAGTACTTGGACTGTTCCGAGACCTGCTCGTAGAACTCCACGAGGCGCCCGGCGTCGGCGGGCGTGATCGGCCGGATCCGGGCGGTACCACCGTCGCGCAGCAGGACGTCGGCCTCCCAGTGCTGCGGATAGTCCGGTTGCTGCTCGGGGTTCACTGCCGCGGGGTCGTCCACATTCGTCAGGTTATCCGGCACCGGGCCGGATGGCGCCGGATGCGTGCCCACGGCAGGGTGGACGGGACCAATGGCCCGGGGTTTATGCCCCGAAAAGAAACAATCACAACTCCTGAACGCCGCGGCTCGCCGGGCCGTCTGCGTGCAACACTGGTCTAGACAACATGGCCGCTTCCCCCGCTCCCCCGAGCACGGCCGTGACCAGCTTCACCGGAAAGGCACGTCTCATGGCTGAGCGCCGCGTCACCATCGGTTGGGCCGAGGGCCTGCACGCCCGTCCCGCCTCCGTCTTCGTCCGGGCCGTCACGGCCACCGGCGTGCCGATCACCATCGCCAAGCCCGGCGGCAACCCGGTCAACGCCGCCTCCATGCTCGGCCTCCTCGCCCTGGGCGCCCAGGGCGGCGACGAGGTCGTCCTGGCCTCCGACGCCGCGAACGCCGACGACGCGCTCGACCGCCTCGCCAAGCTCGTCCAGGAAGGCCTCGACGAGCTCCCCGCCGCGGCCTGAGGCCTCACGGAAGCGCCCGATCGGGGTGTCGCCGGATTCCGGCGGCACCCCGATCTGCTGTGGTCGGCCCTGGTCAGCCCTTGACGCAGACGACCTGCTTGAGGTGTGCGACCACCTCGACGAGGTCCTTCTGCTGCTCGATGACCTTCTCGATGTTCTTGTAGGCGCCCGGGATCTCGTCCACCACGCCGCTGTCCTTGCGGCACTCCACGCCCGCCGTCTGCTCGGCCAGGTCACGCGTGGTGAACCGCTTCTTCGCCGCGTTGCGGCTCATCTTGCGGCCGGCGCCGTGCGAGGCCGAGTTGAACGCCGCCTCGTTGCCCAGGCCGCGCACGATGTAGGAGCCCGTCCCCATCGACCCCGGGATGATCCCGAGGTCGCCGGAGCCCGCCCGGATCGCGCCCTTGCGGGTCACCAGCAGGTCGACGCCGTCGTACCGCTCCTCCGCCACGTAGTTGTGGTGGCAGCTGATCACCTCGTCGAAGGTGACCTCGGCCTTGGCGAACTCCCGCCGGACGACGTCCTGGAAGAGCGCCATCATGACCGCGCGGTTGTGCTTCGCGTACTCCTGCGCCCAGAACAGGTCCTGCCGGTAGGCACCCATCTCCGGGGTCTTCGCGAGGAAGACCGCGAGGTCCTGGTCGATCAGGCCCTGGTTGTGCGGCAGCGAGCGGGCGACGCCCATGTGGTGCTCCGCCAGCTCCTTGCCGATGTTCCGGGAGCCGGAGTGCAGCATCAGCCAGACCGCACCAGTCGTATCGACGCACAATTCGATGAAGTGATTACCTCCGCCGAGCGTCGCCATCTGCTGCATCGCCCGCTCGCGGCGCCACTTGACGTCCTCCGCGATGCCGTCGAAGCGCTGCCAGAAGTCGTCCCAACCGCCGGCCCGGAAGCCCTGGAGCTTCGCCGGGTCGACCGGGTCGGTGTGCAGGCCGCGGCCGACCGGGATGGTCTGCTCGATCTTGTTGCGCAGGCCCGACAGGTCGTCCGGGAGGTCGTCGGCGGTGAGCGAGGTCTTCACCGCGCTCATTCCGCAGCCGATGTCGACGCCGACCGCCGCCGGGCAGACCGCGTCCTTCATGGCGATGACGGAGCCGACCGTCGCGCCCTTGCCCAGGTGGACGTCGGGCATCACGGCGAGGCCGTGCAGCCAGGGCAGGGAGCTGATGTTGCGCAGCTGCTGCAGGGCCTGGCCCTCGACCGTCGCCGGGTCGGTCCACATCCGGATGGGGACCCGGACGCCGGGTACCTCGGTGTACGTCATGGTCGAACGACCTCCATGGGTCGGGTGGTTCACGGGAAAGGGGGTGCCGCGCGAAGGGATCCCGGCGTGGCTCGGGGAAGTTCAGGGGCTGGGCTCAGACGCCCAGGGCGGCGGGACGGGGGGAGTACGGCCCTGGGGAGCGTCGTCGTATGGTTCGCTCGACCCGCATAGTGACCGCCTCCCTTCGTTCGTCCCGATCCGCGTTCGCACGTGCTGTGCGTCGGGGAACATCTATCCACGGAACCGACAGGGCCCGCAAGGCATTTAAAGACGCGTCCGGCCCGGCGGAGCGGGTGCTCCACCGGGCCGGTCCGACGATGCGATCGACCGGTCAGCTGACGACCGTGACCTCGCCGATGCCGAGCGCCCGCACGTCGTCGGCGATCGCCGCCGCGTCGCCGACCAGCACGGTGACCAGGCGGTCCGGCGGGAAGGCCGCGACGACCGCCTCGGTGGCGGCGGCGGTGGGCAGTTCGGCGAGCTTCCGGTAGACCTCGGCCTGGTAGTCGTCCGCCAGGTACTGCTCGACCTGGTCGGCCAGGGTGCCGGCGACCGAGCCCGCGGTCTCGTACTTCAGCGGGGCCACCCCGACCAGGAACTGCACGGCCTCGTCGCGCTCGGCGTCGGTGAGGCCCTCGGCGGCGAGGGTGCGCAGGATGGTCCAGGTGTCGGCGAGCGCCGGGGCGGTGGAGGCGGTGTCCACCGAGCCGCTGATCGCGAGGAGCGAGCGCCCGCTGCCGTCGGCGGAGGAGCGCAGCGGCTGGGCGAAGGAGCGGACGCCGTAGGTGTAGCCCTTCTCCTCGCGCAGGACGCGGTCGAGGCGGGAGGTGAGGGTGCCGCCCAGGCAGTAGGTGCCGAGGGTCTGGGCCGCCCAGACCGGGTCGTGGCGGTCGGGCCCGATCCGGCCGACGAGCAGCTGGGTCTGGACGGAGCCGGGGCGGTCCACGATGACGACGCGGCCGTGGTCGTCGCCGGTGACCGGGGCGTGCACGGAGGCGTCGGCGGCCGAGCCGGTCCAGGTGCCGAGGGTGCTCTCCAGGAGGGCGGGCAGGTCGACGCCGGTGAGGTCGCCGACCACGACGACGGTGCTGGTCGCGGGGCGCACGTGGGCGTCGTAGAAGGCCTTGACGGCGGCGCGGTCGATCGACTTGACGGTGTCGGCGGTGCCGGCGCGGGGCCGGGAGAGCCGGTCGGCGGCGTCGAAGAGCTCGGCGTAGAGGGCCTTGGCGGCGCGCCGGGCGGGGTTGGCCTGCTCGTGGACGATCTCGTCGAGGCGGTTGGCGACCAGGCGCTCGATCTCGGCCTCGGGCAGCGCGGGGGCGCGCAGGGCGTCGGCGAGCAGGGAGAGGCCGCGCTGGAGCCGGGAGGCCGGCACCTCCAGGGAGACCCGGATGCACGGGTGGTCGGCGTGTGCGTCCAGGGTGGCGCCGGCCCGTTCGAGCTCGCCGGCGAACTCCTCGGCGCTGAGGGTGTCGGTGCCCTCGTTGAGGGCGCGGGCGAGGATCGCGGCGATGCCGTCGAGGCCCTCGGGCTCGGCGGCGAGCGGGGCGTCGACGAGGACCTCGACGGCGACCAGCTGCTGGCCGGGCCGGTGGCAGTGCAGGACGGTGATCCCGTTGCCGAGGGCGGCCCGCTCGGGGGCGGGGAAGGCCCACGGGCTGGGGGTGCCGGGCTGCGGCTGGGGGTGGAAGGTCATGGCGGGGACGTAGTCGGTGCTCATACGGCGGCACCCTCCTCTTCGGAAGCGTCGGAGTCGGTGTCGGAGTCGGCGTCGGCGGTCGGCTCGTAGACGAGGACGGCCCGGTTGTCGGGGTGGATCCGGGCCTTGGCGACGGCCTGGACCTCCTCGGCGGTGACGTCGAGGACCTTGGGGAGGGCGTCGTTGAGCAGCTTGGGGTCGCCGAACAGGACGGCGTAGCGGCAGAGTTCGTCGGCGCGGCCGGCGACGGTGGTCAGCCGGTCCAGCCACTCGCGCTCGATCTGGGCCTGGGCGCGCTCCAGTTCCTCGGGCGTGGGGCCCTCGGCGGCGAAGCGGGCGAGCTCCTCGTCGACGGCGGCGTCGATCTGCGCGATGGTGGCGTCGCCGGAGGTCTTCACGTCGAGCCAGCCGAGGCTGGGGGCGCCGGCCAGGCGCAGCAGGCCGAAGCCGGCGGCGACGGCGGTGCGGTCGCGGCGGACGAGCCGGTTGTAGAGGCGGCTGGACTCGCCGCTGCCGAGGATGGTGAGGGCGAGGTCGGCGGCGTCGGCCTCGCGGGTGCCGTCGTGCGGGAGGCGGTAGGCGGCCATCAGCGCGCGGGAGGGGACGTCCTCGTGGATCTCCTCGCGGAGCTCGCGGCCGATGGTGTCGGGGAGTTCGCCGGAGCGCGGGGGCTGCTTGCCGTCGTGGGCGGGGATGGAGCCGAAGTACTTCTCGACCCAGGCGATGGTCTGCTCGGGGTCGATGTCGCCGACGACGGACAGGACGGCGTTGTTCGGCGCGTAGTAGGTGCGGAAGAACGTCCGGGCGTCCTCCAGCGTGGCCGCGTCGAGGTCCGCCATGGAGCCGATGGGCGTGTGGTGGTACGGGTGGCCGTCGGGGAAGGAGAGCGCGGTGAGCTTCTCGAAGGCGGTGCCGTACGGGACGTTGTCGTAGCGCTGGCGGCGCTCGTTCTTGACGACGTCGCGCTGGTTCTCCATGGACGTGTCGTCGAGTGCGGCGAGCAGCGAGCCCATGCGGTCGGCCTCCAGCCAGAGGGCGAGCTCCAGCTGGTGGGTGGGCATGGTCTCGAAGTAGTTGGTGCGCTCGAAGCTGGTGGTGCCGTTGAGCGAGCCGCCGGCGCCCTGGACCAGTTCGAAGTGGCCGTTGTTGGAGACGTTGGCGGAGCCCTGGAACATCAGGTGCTCGAAGAGGTGGGCGAGGCCGGTGCGGCCCTTGACCTCGTGGCGGGAGCCCACGTCGTACCAGAGGCAGACGGCGGCGACCGGGGTGAGGTGGTCCTCGGAGAGGACGACGCGCAGGCCGTTGGCCAGGCGGTGCTCGGTGATGGCGATGCCTCGGCTGGAGGCGGGGGCCGGGTTGGCCATGCGCTCGGGTCCTTCCCGTCGTCGATGTCGGGGGTTCGTGTGGCGTCCCCCATTGTGGTGCAACGTTCGGGAGCCGCGTTCGTGTCCGCGCGGACCGGGTCGTTCGCCAGGGGCGGAAGAGGGCCGCTGACCGGGAGTGTCGGCGGGAGGGTCCACAATGGGGGCGCCGCGCCCTGTCGACCACGCCCGGTTGACGGGGTCAGGCGACGGGACGGCACCGATCGGCAGCCGACCGACCGACACACTGCCAGCGACACGTAAGGGAGCCCCGCCGCGATGGCCCGCCGCAGTTCGCAGACCCCGCCGCCCGGAGACTTCGAGGAGCGGATCCTCGATGTCGACGTCGTGGACGAGATGCAGGGCTCCTTCCTGGAGTACGCCTACTCGGTGATCTACTCGCGTGCGCTGCCCGACGCGCGGGACGGTCTGAAGCCGGTGCACCGCCGGATCCTCTACCAGGCCAACGAGATGGGCCTGCGTCCGGACCGCGCGCACGTGAAGTGCGCCCGCGTGGTGGGCGAGGTGATGGGCCGGCTGCACCCGCACGGTGACGCGTCGATCTACGACTCCGTGGTGCGCATGGCCCAGCCGTTCTCGATGCGGCTGCCGCTGATCGACGGGCACGGCAACTTCGGTTCGCTGGGCAACGACGACCCGCCGGCCGCGATGCGCTACACCGAGTCGCGGCTCACCGCGGCGTCGATGGCGATGGTGGAGTCGATCCACGAGGACACCGTCGACTTCGGTCCGAACTACGACGGCAGCGAGCAGGAGCCGCTGGCGCTGCCGGCCGCTTTCCCGAACCTGCTGGTGAACGGCGCGACGGGCATCGCGGTCGGCATGGCGACGAACATGCCGCCGCACAACCTGTCCGAGGTGGTGGCGGCGGCCCGGCACCTGATCAAGCACCCGAACGCGGACCTGGAAACGCTGATGCGTTTCGTCCCCGGTCCTGACCTGCCGACCGGCGGGCGGATCGTGGGCCTGTCGGGGATCCGGGACGCCTACGAGTCCGGCCGCGGCACGTTCAAGATCCGGGCGACGACGACGGTGGAGGCGGTGACGGCCCGCCGCAAGGGCATCGTGGTCACCGAGCTGCCGTACAACGTCGGCCCGGAGAAGGTCATCTCGAAGATCAAGGACCTGGTCAACGCGAAGAAGCTGCAGGGCATCGCGGACGTCAAGGACCTGACCGACCGCGAGCACGGGCTGCGGCTGGTGATCGAGGTCAAGAACGGCTTCGTGCCGGAGGCACTGCTCGAACAGCTCTACAAGCTGACGCCGATGGAGGAGACCTTCGGCATCAACAACGTGGCGCTGGTGGACGGGCAGCCGCTGACGCTGGGTCTGAAGGAGCTGCTGGAGGTCTACGTCGACCACCGCTTCACCGTGGTGCGCCGGCGCAGCGACTTCCGCCGCCGCAAGCGCGAGGAGCGGCTGCACCTGGTCGAGGGCCTGCTGGTGGCGCTGCTCGACATCGACGAGGTCATCGCGATCATCCGGTCGAGTGACAACGCGCAGCAGGCGAAGGAGCGCCTGATGGAGCGCTTCTCGCTGTCGGAGACGCAGACCGCGTACATCCTGGACACCCCGCTGCGCCGGCTCACCCGCTTCGACCGGGTGGAGCTGGAGCAGGAGAAGGCGAAGCTGACGTCGGAGATCGCGGAGCTGACCGAGATCCTGGAGTCGGACACCAGGCTGCGCAGCGTGGTGTCGTCCGAACTGGGCGCGGTGTCGAAGCAGTTCGGCACGGAGCGGCGGACGGTCCTGCTGGAGGCGGGGGCGGCTCCGTCGGCGGCGCTGGCGGTGCCGCTGGAGGTCGCGGACGACCCGTGCCGGGTGCTGCTGTCGTCGACCGGCCTGCTGGCGCGGACGGCGGACGGGGAGCCGTTCGAGCTGTCGGAGAAGCGTTCGAAGCACGACGTGATCGTGTCGGCGGTGCACGCGACGGCCCGTGCCGACGTGGGCGTGGTGACGTCCGCGGGCCGGGTGCTGCGGCTGCCGGTGATCGACCTGCCCGCGCTGCCGCCGACCCCGTCGCCGAACCTGGCGGGCGGGGCCGCGGTGGGCGAGTTCCTGCGGCTGGAGGCCGGGGAGCGGGTGCTGGCGCTGACCACCTTGGACGAGTCCTCGCCGGGGCTGGCGCTGGGCACCCTGCAGGGCGTGGTGAAGCGGGTGGTGCCCGAGTGGCCGGCGAACAAGGACGAGTTCGAGGTGATCGCCCTCAAGGACGGTGACGTGCTGGTCGGCGCGGTCGAACTGCGCACCGGCGAGGAGGACCTGGTCTTCGTCAGCTCGGACGCGCAGCTGCTGCGCTACCCGGCGGGCCAGGTCCGTCCGCAGGGCCGCCCGGCCGGCGGCATGGCGGGCATCAAGCTCTCCGACGGCGCCCGGGTGCTGTCGTTCACCGCGGTGGATCCGGCCGCGGACGCCGTGGTGGTGTCGGTCGCCACCGCCTCCGGCACGCTCGCGGACGGCGAGCAGACGACCTGGAAGGTCACCCCGTTCGAGCAGTACCCGCGCAAGGGTCGTGCCACCGGCGGTGTCCGCTGCCAGCGCTTCCTGCGCGGCGAGGACGCCCTGGCCTTCGCCTGGGTCGGTGCCGCCCCGGCCCGCGCGGCCTCGGCCAAGGGCGCGCCGGTCGACCTCCCGGAGCGCGACCCGCGCCGCGACGGCTCCGGCACCCCGGTCACCACCCCGATCGCGGTGGTCGCCGGCCCGGCGTGACGTCCCGCCCTGGTGGAGGGGTACCGGATGCTTCCGGTGCCCCTCCGCGCTTTCGTGGCCGCCCGACCGGGGATCCGGGACGGGGCGGTGGCGTCGGCCGGAGCCGTTCGCCGGCGTCGTCCGCGGCGTCCACCCGGAGTCCGCCGCCTCCCGGCCGTCTCCGCGCCGACGCACGACGGGGTGGACGAGCAGGTGGCGCAGCGGTGCCGCAGCGGGTGGTGGCCGTCTCCGGGTGATCGGGACCGGGTGATCGGCTGAGGGTAGCCTTGCCCGAGTGAGCACCTGTGCGACGTTGTCGCGTGAACTTTCGGAGCCGCTGGCCGCGACGGCGGCGGTGGCGAGCACCTGGCTGCTGCTGGAGCAGAACGGGCCGTGGGGTGCGAAGGCGCTGCGCGAGAGCCATCTGGACGCGGCGGTCGGGCGGGCGCTGGAGGAGGCCGCGGCGGGGACGGGCGTACGGGTGGCGCTGGTCCGGCGGCCGGGGCGGCACGCGGACTGCCTGCCCACGGCGCGGCACGAGGTGATCGTGGCGCACACGGTGCCCGGCCGCGGCTGGGTGCGCCGGGCGCAGGTGGCGGACCCGGCGGAGCTGCTGGGCCTGGACTTCTCGGCGCTCGGCGCGGGCGACCACACCGGCTTCGGGGCGGAGCACGTCGGCGGCCCGGTGGCGCTGGTGTGCACCAACGGGCGGCGGGACCGCTGCTGCGCGCTGCTGGGCCGTCCGCTCGCGGCGGAGCTGGCGGCGGCCGGGCACAGCGAGGTGTGGGAGGTGACGCACCTGGGCGGGCACCGCTTCTCCCCGACGATGCTGGTGCTGCCGTACGGCTACGCGTACGGGCGGCTGACGGCGGAGAGCGCCAAGGAGGTGCTGGCGGCGACGGCGTCCGGGCACATGGTGCCGGAGTGGTCGCGGGGCTGCTCGGGCTGGGAGCGTCCGGGCCAGGCCGCCGAGCACGCGGTGCGGCTGACGACCGGTGAGACCGGGGTGGACGCGCTGACGCTCACCCAGCGGCCGGACGGCGCGGGCCGCTGGCTGGTGACGGTGCTGCACCGGGACGGTCGGGCCTGGGAGGTGGACGTGATCGAGTCGGCGAGCGAGCCGCCGCGTCCGGAGAGCTGTGGCAAGGCGGCGGGGACGCCGTCGCGGATGGACGTCCTCAGCGTCCGAGGACTCTGAGGACGCCGAGGCCCCCCGAGGTCTCCGAGGACGCCGAGGTCTCCGAGAGCGCCGCGCCCGTCGGGGGCTCCCGCCACGCCGAGCCCGCCGAGCCCGCCGAGCGCTCCGGAGGGCGCCGACGGAACCGGCTGCGGCCCCGCGCCCGTGGGGGTGAGCGCGGGACCGCGGCGGCACGTGGTCAGCCGGTGGCCTTGCCGACGAACTCCGTGGTGTACGTCCTGGACAGGTCGATCGACCCCTCCTTGCCCTTGACGTCCGGGTGGAACGCCGCGAGCACCGAGAGCACGGTCTTCGGGCCGTCGGCCGGCATCACGCCGTCCGTGGTGAACATCGGCAGCGTCGCCTTGATCGCCGCCGCGTACTGCTCGGCGCCGCCCTGCGCGTAGTCGGCGGGCATCTTCGCGGCGATCTCCTCGGGGGTGTGGGTGGACATCCACTTGAGGGTCTTCACGAAGGCGTTGGCGAGCTTCTGGGTGGTGTCCTTGTTCTTCTCCACCCAGTCGATGTTCATGTACAGCGAGGACGACGGGTACAGCCCGCCGAGCGCCTGGCGCGAGCCCTCGGGGGTGCGCATGTCGTAGAGGACCTTGCCGAGGCCCTTGTCGAGGATGTTGGTGACGGTCGGGTCGGTGGTCATCCCGGCGTCGATGCTGCCCTGTTGGAGGGCGGCGATGAAGGTCTGGCCGGCGCCGACCGCGATCGGGCTGAACTCGCTCACGGCCGTGCCGTTCTTGACCGCGAGGTACTTGGTGAGGAAGTCGGTCGAGGAGCCGATGCTGGTGACGCCCAGCTTCTTGCCCTTGAAGTCGGCGCCGGACCTGACGGCGTCGGCCTGCTTGGCGGAGACCACCTCGACCTCGCCGGGCGCCTGGGCGAACTGCACGACGGACTCGACGTTCTTGCCCTTGGCCTGCAGGTCGATGGTGTGGTCGTAGAAGCCGACGGCGCCCTGGACGTCCCCGGCGAGCAGGGCGGTGGTGGCGTTGACGCCGGCGGGCTCGGTCATCAGCTCGACGTTGACGCCGGCCTCGGCGAAGAAGCCGAGCCGCTGGGTGAGCATCGCGGGCAGGTAGATGACCTTGTCCAGGCCGCCGACCATGATCTTGACCTTGGGCCCGTCGACCTGCTGCCCGGCCGGGGCGGCGACCGCCCCGTGCCCGGCGGTGGCGGCGTCGTTGGCGCAGGCGGAGAGCGGGAGGAGCAGGGCGGTGGCGAGGACGGCGGCAGCGGCTCTGCCAGTGGAGTTCGGGCGCATGGGTGGGGGGTGCCTCTCTCTTCTTGCCGGCAGGGGGGGTCAGCGGCCGTCGCCCGCGTCGGCGGGCTTCCAGCGGAACAGCTTCTTCTCGGCGAAGGTCAGCAGCCCCTCGGTGAGCAGCGCGACGACGGCGAGGATGGTCATGGCGGCGTACACGCCGGCCGCGTTGAAGGTGCCCTGGGCGGCCGCGACGAGCAGGCCGAGCCCCTTGGTCGCACCGATGTACTCGCCGACGATGGCGCCGATCAGCGCGAAGCCGAAGCTGACGTGCAGGCTGGTGAAGATCCAGGTGGTGGCGGCGGGGATGACCACCTGGAGGGTGACCCTGCGGTTGTCGGCGCCCAGGATGCGGGCGTTGGCGACGAGGTTGCGGTCCACCTCGCGGGCGCCCTGGAAGGCGTTGAAGAACACCGGGAAGAACACCAGCACCACGGCGGAGGCGACCTTGGAGGCCGGGCCGAGGCCGAACCAGATCAGGAAGATCGGCGCGAGCACGATCCGCGGGATCGCGTTGAGCACCTTGACGTACGGCCCGAACACGTCGGCCAGGAAGCGGATCCGGCCGAGTGCGATGCCCAGCAGCACCCCGCCGACGACGCCGATCACCCAGCCGGTGAGGGCCTCGTAGAGGGTGTAGCCGATCTGCTCGCCGAGCGAGCCCTGCGCGGTGCCGTGGGTGATCCACTGCCAGATCTGGTCCCAGATCCTCGACGGCTGCGAGAAGTTGAACGGGTCGATGACGCCCGTCCGGGCGCAGACCTCCCAGAGGCCGAGGAAGGCGGCGAGGACCGCACCCCTGGCGGCGTGCACTCCCAACTTCCGGTTGCGGGCGGCCCGTTCGCGGGCCTCGGTTCTCGTCGTGACGGCCGGGGGCTTCCCGGCGGCGGACGACGCGGTCTCGGACGCGCTCTCGGGCGCGGTATCAAGCGGCACGACCCGCTCCTCTCTCCCGGGTGATGCGCACCTCTTCGCCGAGCGAGGCCCAGATCTCGCGGTACAGCTCGACGAACCTCGGTTCCAGCCGGACGGCCTCCACGGTGCGCGGTCGCGGCAGGTCGACGGTGAAGACCTCCTTGACGGTGGCCGGTCCGGCGGTCATGACGACGACCCGGTCGGCGAGCGCGATGGCCTCGTCCAGGTCGTGGGTGACGAAGACGACCGACGAGCCCGTGCCGGCCCACAGCTCCAACAGCTGGTCCGACATGAGGGCGCGGGTCTGCACGTCCAGCGCCGAGAACGGCTCGTCCATCAGCAGGATCGCCGGGTCATTGACGAAGGTCTGGGCGAGCGCGACGCGCTTGCGCATGCCGCCGGACAGCTGGTGCGGGTAGCGGTCCTCGAAGGCGGCCAGGCCGACCCGGCCGAGCCAGTCCCGGGCCCGCTCCCTGGCCTCGGCGGCCGGCACGCCGCGGAAGCGCGGACCGGCCATGACGTTGGACAGGACGGTGCGCCAGGGGAAGACGGCGTCCTGCTGGAAGACGAACCCGACCTTCGGGTCGATCCCGCCGACGGGCTCGCCGTACACCCGGACCTCGCCCTCGGTGGGCTCCTCCAGACCGCTGACCAGGGTCAGCGTGGTCGACTTGCCGCAGCCGGTGGGGCCCACGACGGCGACGAACTCGCCCTGGGCGACGGTCAGATCGAGATCGCGGACGGCGGTGTGCAGGGCCCCGGACGGGGTGCGGAACCGTTTGGTCGCGCCGGTCAGCTCGATCGCCGGGGTTGTGCTCATTCGTTCCTCCCGGGTCAGTGCTTGCCCCGGAAAGGTAGGAGCGGCCCCGGCCCCGGCGGGAGCCTTCTTCGCGTAGTGCGACTTCTCCGCATTGAGGGGTGTTCTGCTCGTTTTGCTTCCGCTACAACTGCGGGGACGCGGCTGACAGAAACCCGCCCGAAACGTAGGGTGTCCCGACCCCCACCCGCGGACGCCCCCGGCTCCTCCCGAGCTCACGGCCCCGCCCGAGAACCGTCCCGCTCCCCCACGGGACCGAACGCCCCCGAACCACCCGCCCCCGGAACCACCCGCACCCCCGCGGAACCGCCCGAAGCCGCCGAGAGGAGGCCCGGATGAAACTCCCCCACTGGCCCCGCCGGGTCTTCGCGCAGCTGCTGCTGAGCCAGACCGTCGTCACCGTCGGTGTCACCGCCGTGACCGCAGGGCTGTTCCTGGCCCCGGTCAGCAGCGAGCTGGACCACGACGCGATGCAGCGGGCGCTGTCGATCGCCCAGGCCACCGCGACCGACGAGACGATCGCGCGGGCCGCCGACGCCCGCGACGTGGTCACCGCGCAGCGCAACGCCGAGCAGATCCGCCTGGCCACCGGCGCCAGCTTCGTGGTGGTCACCGACCTGGACGGGATCCGGCTCTCGCACACCGACCCGGGCCGGATCGGCCACCGGGTCAGCACCGACCCGGAGCCCGCGCTGGCCGGCCGCAGCGTCACCGCGATCCAGGAGGGCACCCTGGGCCGCACCGCGCGCGGCAAGGTGCCGCTGCGGATGTCGGACGGCCGGATCGTCGGCGAGGTGTCGGTGGGCATCAGCGACGACTCGATCCGCCGCCGGCTGCTGAAGATGCTCACCGGGATCCTGCTGTGCGCGGGCGCCGGCCTGGCCGCCGGTACGGTCGCCACGCTCGCCCTGGCCCGACGGCTCAAGCGCCGCACCCACAACATCGCGCTGGCCGACATCTCCGCCCTCCTCGTGGAGCGGGAGGCGATGCTGCACGGCATCCGCGAGGGCATGCTCGCGCTGGACGAGCGCGGCCGGATCCGGCTGGCCAACGACGAGGCGGTCCGGCTGCTCGGTCTGCCCGGGGACTGCACCGGCCGCCCGATCGCCGAGGTGCTGCCGCCGGGCCGGCTGACCGACGTGCTGACCGGGCGGATCACCGGCGCCGACCTGCCGGCCGTCCGGGACGACCGCGTGCTCGTGGTGAACCGGATGGCGACCGCCGCGGAGCTCGGCGGCCGGCCCGTGGGCGGCGCGGTGGTCACGCTGCGCGACCGCACCGAGCTGGAGTCGCTGGTCCGCGAGCTGGACACCACCCGCAGCCTCACCGAGGCGCTGCGCGCCCAGGACCACGAGCACGCCAACCGGATGCACACCCTGCTGGGCCTGCTGGAACTGGGCCGCCACGAGCAGGCGGTGGCCTTCATCTCGGAGCAGTCCGGCTCGCACGCCGTGGTCGCCGCGCGGATCGCCGAACAGGTGCAGGACCCGCACGTCGCGGCGCTGCTGGCGGGCAAGACGGCGGTGGCGGGCGAGCGCGGGATCCGCCTGGCACTGGCCCCGGCCGCGCACCTGCCGGACGCGGTGGTGGACGCGCGGGCGCTGGTGACGGTACTCGGCAACCTGGTCGACAACGCGGTGGACGCGTTGACGCCCGGAGGGGGCGGCCGGGTGGAGGTGAGCCTCGCGGCGTCCGGCTCCACCCTGCTGCTGCAGGTCGCGGACAGCGGCCCGGGCGTGCCGGAGGAGCTGCGCGAGCGGGTCTTCGAGGAGGGGTGGACCAGCAAGGACGCACCCGCGCACCGTCCGCGCGGGCTGGGACTGGCGATGGTGCGGCGGCTGGTCGAACGGACCGGCGGCCGGATCGTGCTCGACGCAGGGCCGATGGGCGGCGCCCGGTTCACCGTCGAGCTGCCCGAGGCCCTGCTCACCGATCGGCTCGTGGAGGCGTGATGATCGACGTACTCGTGGTGGACGACGACTTCCGGGTCGCCGACGTGCACGCCGCGTACGTGGCCAAGGTGCCGGGCTTCCGGGTCGTCGGCACCGCGCACTCGGCGGGGGAGGCACTGGCCTCGCTGGAGCGCCGGCCGGTGGACCTGCTACTGCTCGACCACCACCTGCCCGACGAGACCGGCCTGGCCCTGGTCCGTCGGCTGCGGGAACGCCAGGTGACCTGCGACGTGATGATGGTGACCGCCGCCCGCGACGTGTCGACGGTGCACGCCGCGATGCAGCACGGTGCGCTGCAGTACCTGGTCAAGCCGTTCACCTTCGCCGGTCTGCGGGACAAGCTGGCGGCGTACGCGCAGCTGCGGCACGCGCTCGCCGCTCCGGCCCGGGAGGCCGGCCAGGACGAGGTGGACAGGCTGTTCGCGACCCTGCGCAGCGCCGCCGCCCCGGCCGGGACGCTGCCCAAGGGGCACTCGGCGCCGACCACCGACCTGGTGCTGGGCGTGCTGCGCGGGGCGGGTCGGCCGCTGTCCGCCCAGGAGGTCGCCGACGCCACCGGGCTGAGCCGCTCCACGGCGCAGCGCTACCTCAAGCAGCTGGAACGGGACAGCCGGCTGCGGCTGACCCTGCGGTACGGCGACACCGGCCGCCCGGAGCACCGCTACGGGCTGGCGGCCCGCGCGTAGCCCCGGCCCGCGGCGCGGCGCCCGGCCCGATCGTGACCTGGCCCTGACCTGGCCCTGACCCTGGTCCGGCCCCGGCCCCGGACATGGCCCCGGACATGGGGGAACCCCGGCGGCCCCAGGCCCGCCGGGGTTCCCCGGGCGCGACGGCTCAGGCCGCGCCCGCACCGGTGAGGGCCCGCACCTCCAGCTCGGCGAACCGGTCCGCGTCGGCGGGCTCGGGCGAGGTGATCGTCCCGATCCAGCCCGCCAGGAAGCCGAGCGGGATGGAGACGATGCCGGGGTTCTCCAGCGGGAACCAGTGGAAGTCGACGCCGGGGAAGAGCGCCACCTTGGTGCCGGAGACCACCGGCGAGAAGAACACCAGCACGATCGCCGGAACCAGCCCGCCGTACACCGACCAGACCGCGCCGCGGGCGGTGAACCGCGACCAGAACAGGCTGTACAGCAGGACGGGCAGGTTGGCGGAGGCGGCGACGGCGAAGGCCAGGCCGACCAGGAAGGCGACGTTCAGCTGCTGGGCGTAGAGGCTGATCACGATCGCCGCCGCGCCGATCCCGCCGGCCGCGAAGCGGGCGACGACGACCTCCTGCTGGTCCCCGGCCCCGGGCCCCGGCTCCCCCGCGGACCGGGACGTCGCGACGCCCTCGGCCGACCTGGTCGCCGGGACGGCCTCGCCCCGCCGCCGGCGCCCCCGGGCGCGCGCTGCCCGGGCCCGGCGCGGCCGGGTGCGCCAGGCCCCGGCCCAGATGTCGTGGGCGAAGGCCGCCGAGGACGCCAGGGTCAGCCCGGCGACCACGGCGAGGATGGTGGCGAAGGCGATCGCCGAGATCAGCGCGAACAGCACCACCCCGCCGGTGCTGCCGTTGCCGCCGCCGAGCACCAGGGCGAGCAGCGGTACGGCGGTGTTGCCGGCCGAGTTGGCGTGCCGCACCTCGGCCGAGCCGACCAGCGCGGTGGCGCCGAGGCCCAGCACGATGGCCATCAGGTAGAAGCCGCCGACCAGGCCGATCGCCCACATCGTGGAGCGGCGCGCGGCGCGCGCGGTGGGCACGGTGTAGAAGCGGGACAGGATGTGCGGCAGGCCGGCCGTACCGAGCACCAGGGCGAGGCCGAGGCTGAAGAAGTCCAGCCGGCTGGTGAAGCTGTGCCCGTACTTGAGCCCGGGTTCCAGGTAGCGGTGCCCGGCGCCGCTGTGCTGCGCGGCCTGGCGCATCAGCTCGCCGAGGTCGCCGTGGAAGCGGACCACCAGCAGCACGGTGAGCAGCACCGAACCGGCGGTGAGCAGGCAGGCCTTGATGATCTGGATCCAGGTGGTGGCCCGCATCCCGCCGATCGTGACGTAGACGATCATCAGGGCGCCGACCGCGATGATCGTCCAGGTCCGGGCGTGCGGGCTGTCGGTGCCGAGCAGCAGGGCGACCAGCGAACCGGCGCCGACCATCTGGGCGACCAGGTAGAGCAGGGTGACGACGACGCTGGCGCCGCCGGCCGCGGCGCGCACCTTGCGGCGGCGCAGCCGCAGTGCGAGCACGTCGGCCAGGGTGTACCGGCCGGCGTTGCGGACGAGTTCGGCGACCAGCATCAGCACCACCAGCCAGGCGACCAGGAAGCCGATGCTGTAGAGCACGCCGTCGTAGCCGTACAGCGCGATCAGCCCGGCGACACCCAGGAAGGACGCGGCGGAGAGGTAGTCGCCGGAGAGCGCGAAGCCGTTCTGCAGCGGGGTGAAGTCGCGGCCGCCGGCGTAGAAGTCCTCGGCGGCGTTGCCCTGGCGGCCGACCCAGAGGGTGATGCCGAGGGTGACCAGGACGACGACGGCGAACAGCACGATCGCGAGCGAGTGGTGGTCGCCGGTGGGGGCGACGGGGGGCGGGGTGGCGGTCGTCAGCACGGTCGTCACCGTGTTCCTCACCGCACCGGTCATCAGGGTCGTCATCACGCTCGTCATCGCAGTTGGTCCTGGGTGTCCCAGCGCAGGCCCAGGGCGGCGCGGTCGCGCTTGGTCCGGGCGTTGCGGGCGTAGAGCCAGGTGAGCAGGAAGGTGGAGGCGAACTGCAGCAGGCCGAGCAGCCAGGCCACGTTGAACGGCCCGGCCACCGGGGTGCGCATCAGGCCGGGGGCGGCCGCCTGGGCGGCGACGTACAGCAGGTACCAGCCGAGGAAGGCCCCGGCGACCGGGAAGACGAACGAGCGGTAGCTGTGGCGGATGGCCTGGAAGGCCGCGCTGGCCTGGACGGCCCGGTAGACCTCGGTGCGGTCGACGGCCTCCGGAGCAGCCGCGGCGGGCGGCCCGTCCCGGTGGACCGGCGGGACGGCGGTCCCGTCGACCGGCGCCGCGGCGGCCCACGGTTCGGGCCCGGCCGCGACCGGGTGCTCCGCACGGGCGGGGGCCGTGTGGGCCGGGGCCGGATGGGTGGGGGCCGTCCGGACGGGCACCGGCTGCGCCGGTACGGCCGTTCGGCGGTGCGCCGCCGACTGCTCGGACGGGAAGCCCGGCGGGATGCCGGACGGAGCCCCCGGCGCGACGCCGGACGGGGCGTCGGCCGGGTCACCGGACGGGGTGTCGGACGGGATGCCGGCGGCCGGAGCGGCCCACCAGTCGAATCGCTGCCCCTGGCCGGGACTGCTCGCCTGTTGCTGTGGCACTGCTGCTCCTGGACGGCCGGACGTTCTGACCCGAACCATGATGCTGGCCCCCGGACAGCCCCTCCGACCATCGCAGATACGTTCACTCGATGAGGTGATCGATCATCCGACAGACACTCATCCGACTACTGCTGCGTACCGGTGATTCCGTGTCGGAACGCGTATGCGACCGCCTGCGCCCGGTCCCGGACGGCGGTCTTGGCGAACAGGTTGTTGATGTGGGTCTTCACCGTGGCCTGGCTGACGAACAGCCGCTGGGCGATCTCGGCGTTGGAGAGCCCCTCCGCGATCAGCGCCAGCACCTCGGCCTCCCGGGCGGTCAGCCCGTCGGGCAGCTCGTCCGGCCGGGCGGCGGGCCGATCGGCCGTCGGCGCGGACCGGCCCTGCTGCTCCGACAGCCTTTCCAGCAGCCGGAGTTGGACCTGCGGGGAGAGCCCGGCCGTGCCCGCCCGGACGTCCGCGATGGCCCGGGCGATCTGTTCGGCTCCGGCGTCCTTGGTGAGGTAGCCGCGCGCGCCGGCCTGCAGGGCCGGGAACAGGGAGTCGTCGTCGGCGTAGGTGGTGAGGACCACCACCTCGGTCTCCGGGTGCGCCGCCCGGATCCGCCGGGTCGCCTCGACGCCGTCGCAGCGCGGCATCCGGAGGTCCATCAGCACCACGTCCGGGTGATGCCGCTCCACCAGGGCGACGGCCTCCTCGCCGTCCCCCGCCGCGCCGACCACCTCGATGCCGGGCAGCAGCCCCAGCAGCATCACGATGCCCTCGCGCACCACCGTCTGGTCGTCCGCCACCAGCACCCTGGTGACCGCCGCCGTCATGCCGGCACCCGCAGCAGCACGCGCCACCCTCCGTCCTCCGGGCCCGCCAGCAGCGTGCCGTCCAGCAGTTCCGCGCGTTCGCGCATTCCCAGCAGACCGTACCCGCCGCCGCTACCGGCCAGCTCACCGGAGGACTCGCCGCGCGGTGGCCGGGTGTTGCGCACCTCCAGCTCCACCACGTCGTCCAGGTAGCGCAGTTCGACCGAGCAGCGGGCGCCCGGCGCGTGCTTGCGGACGTTGGTCACCGCCTCCTGCGCCGTGCGCCGCACCGCCAGCGCGGCCTCGGCGGCCAGCGGTCGGGGCGTACCGGTCACGGTGAGCGGGGCGCGCTCCCGGTCGGCCAGTTCGACCAGGAACTCCCCGACCGGGGTGAGCTCGCCGCGCAGCGCGGACAGCGCCTGCCTGGTCTCGGCCAGGCCGTCCTGCGCCATCCGCCGGGCGGCGACGACCCGTTCGCGGATCTGCTCGCGGTCGGTGTCCCGCTCCAGCATCAGCCGGGCCGCCTCCAGGTGGACGAGCTGCGCGGAGAGGCTGTGCGCGAGCACGTCGTGGATCTCCCGGGCGATCCTGGCCCGTTCGGCGAGCGCCGCGCTCTCCGCCTCGGCCGCCCGGGCGGCCCGCTCCTGGACCAGCAGCCGGCGGGCGGTGCCGCGCGCCTCGATGTCCAGCCGCAGCAGGAAGCCGACCAGTACGGAACCGCCGATGGTGGCGGAGACGCTGAGCCAGCTCGCCGGGGACGCCGCCGTGTAGGAGCCCAGCGCGGCCGCTGCGACGAGCAGCGCGGGCGCGGGCGGCAGCCGGATCAGTGCCGTGACGGCCAGCCCGATCCAGAGGAAGTCGGCCAGCGTGTGGGCCAGCCCCCGGTTGGCGAGCCAGGCGCCGCCGACCAGGGCGGCGGACAGCAGGTACGAGGCCGCCGGGCGCTGTTCCCGGGTGACGCGCAGGAAGAGCGCCCAGAGCGCGGCGGCCGCGACCAGCCCCGCCGCCGCGGCCGCCACCGCCCACCCGGCGTACTTGCCGTCGGAGAAGGTCCCCCAGCCGACGACGACCAGCAGGACGGTCCGGCCGAACGCGGTGAGGACCCGCCGCGGGCGGCTCTCGGCCTCGCGCTCCAGCCCCTCGCGGGACGGCCAGCCGGTCCAGTGCCACCCGGCCACGGGTGCCTCCTCTGTGCTCACGGCGGCCCCGGGGCCCGCCGGCGGTGGATCACTGCGGTCCGTCGACGGGGTCACCGCGCTGCGGCGGTCCGCTCGGCGGGCTCCAGCATCCGGGCCCGCCAGTTCACCACGAGCGAGCGGACCATCAGCATGACCGCCATGCCCAGCATCAGCGAGCTGCCCGACTGGTGGACGTGCAGCGCCGAGCCGATCCCGTAGAGGCCGATCCGGATCGCGATCATCCCACCCCAGGCGGCCATCGTGGCCTTGGTGCCCTTGGCCAGCACGGCGCCGTCGGCATCCCGCCAGAGCCGGACGGTCCAGCCCCAGACCGAGCCCATCGCGAGCACCGTGACCAGTCCTGCGGCCAGCAGGGCCACCGAGAGTCCGGTGTGCCCGTGGTCGATGATCTGCGGATCGCGCAGGGCGAGGACGCCCAGGACCAGTGGCAGCAGCCAGAACCGCCGCTCGGTGTCCAGGCGCTGGACGCGCATCTGCCGCTGGACCACCAGGACCACCACCACCGCGATCACGAGGAGGTTGGCAAGGGCGTTCATGGGAGGTTCTCCGTCCCGACGGAAGGGCTTCTGCTGACCTCTCCGACGCTACGGACCGGCGCCTTCCCGCTGATCGGAGCCGGGGTGGACCTCGGGTGGAACGCAAACGCGCGGGCCCTCCACCCGTGGGTGGAGGGCCCGCGCGGCGGAACGCGTCAGGCGTCGATGCGCGAGCGGTCCAGGGTGGCCGCGGAGTCCACGATGAACTCCTTGCGCGGGGCGACGTCGTTGCCCATCAGCAGGTCGAAGATCCTCTCGGCCTGCTCCAGGTCGCCCAGGTTGATCCGGCGCAGGGTGCGGTGGCGCGGGTCCATGGTGGTCTCGGCCAGCTGGTCGGCGTCCATCTCGCCGAGGCCCTTGTAGCGCTGCACCGGCTCCTTCCAGCGCATGTTCTTGCGCTGGAACTCCAGCAGGGTGGAGCGCAGTTCGGCGTCGGAGTAGGTGTAGTGGTACTTCTCCTGGCCGCGCTTGGGGCTGGTGAGCTCGATCCGGTGCAGCGGCGGCACCGCGGCGAAGACCCGGCCCTGCTCGACCATCGGCCGCATGTAGCGGTGGAAGAGGGTGAGCAGCAGGGTGCGGATGTGCGAGCCGTCGACGTCGGCGTCGGCCATGAAGATGACGCGGCCGTAGCGGGCCTGGTCGATGTCGAAGGTGCGGCCCGAACCGGCCCCTATCACCTGGATGATCGCGGCGCACTCGGCGTTCTTGAGCATGTCGCTCACCGACGCCTTCTGCACGTTGAGGATCTTGCCGCGGATCGGCAGCAGCGCCTGGAACTCGGAGTTGCGGGCGAGCTTGGCGGTGCCGAGCGCGGAGTCCCCCTCGACGATGAACAGTTCGCTGCGGTCGACGTCGTCGCTGCGGCAGTCGGCCAGCTTCGCGGGCAGCGAGCTGGTCTCCAGCGCGGTCTTGCGGCGCTGGGCCTCCTTGTGCTGGCGGGCGGCGACCCGGGTGCGGGCGGCGGCGACGACCTTCTCCAGGACGGCACGTGCCTGGAGCTTCTCGTCCTTCTTGGCCGAGGTGAGGAAGGCCTTGAGCTCCTTGGCGAGGACGGCGGCGACGATCCGGTTGGCCGCCGAGGTGCCGAGCACCTCCTTGGTCTGGCCCTCGAACTGCGGCTCGGCGAGCCGGACGGTGACGACCGCGGTGAGGCCCTCGGTGGCGTCGTCCTTGGTGATGTCGTCCTCGGCGACGCGCAGCAGCTTGCCCGCCCGCAGCGCCTCGTTGACGGTCTTGGCCAGCGAGCGCTCGAAGCCGGTGACGTGGGTGCCGCCCTTGGGGGTGGCGATGATGTTGACGAAGGAGCGCAGGGTGGTGTCGTAGCCGGTGCCCCAGCGCAGCGCGATGTCCACGCCGAGGTGCCGGGTGACCTCGGTGGGGGTCATGTGGCCGAGCTCGTCCAGGACGGGCACGGTCTCCTTGAAGGTGCCTTCGCCGCGCAGCCGCAGCACGTCGCAGACCGGCTTGTCGGGGGCCAGGAACTCGCAGAACTCGGCGATGCCGCCGTCGTAGCGGAAGACCGACTCCTCGATCTGCTCGCTCTCGGTGAGCCGTTCGTCACGCACGACGATGGTCAGGCCGGGGACGAGGAAGGCGGTCTGCCGGGCGCGGCTGTGCAGCGTCTCCAGGGAGAGCTTGGCGTCCTTGAGGAAGATCTGCCGGTCCGCCCAGTAGCGGATCCGGGTGCCGGTGCGGGTCTTCGGCACCTTGCGGGCCTTGGTCAGGCCGTTGGCGGGCTCGAAGGGCGCGTCCGGGCTGGTCTCGGTGAAGATGCCGGGGGTGCCGCGGCGGAAGCTGATCGCGTGGGTGTGGCCACTGCGGTCGACCTCGACGTCCAGCCGGGCGGAGAGGGCGTTGACCACCGAAGCACCGACGCCGTGCAGACCGCCGGAGGCCGCGTAGGAGCCGCCGCCGAACTTGCCGCCGGCGTGCAGCTTGGTCATCACGACCTCGACGCCGGACAGCCCGGTCTTGGGCTCGACGTCGACCGGGATGCCGCGCCCGTTGTCGCGGACCTCGACCGAGGAGTCGGGGTGCAGCACGACGTCGATGCGGTCGCAGTAGCCGCCGAGCGCCTCGTCGACGGAGTTGTCGATGATCTCCCAGAGGCAGTGCATCAGGCCGCGGCTGTCCGTCGAGCCGATGTACATGCCGGGACGCTTGCGGACCGCCTCCAGGCCCTCCAGGACGAGCAGGTGCCGCGCGGTGTAGTTGGAACCGTCGTCGCCGGCCAGCAGCGCGGACGGCACGGTCGTTTCGGCACTCACGGCGGCACTCTCCTCGGTGAAGTTCTGTCTCATCGGTCACATCCGGACGGATCCGGACCAAACGCCAGTGCAGCACACCGCACCGACATCCGTCGCTCTGCGTGCCCGCACCCCTCCGCCGGGTCCACAGCACGTCGAGCCGGCCCCTCGCAGCTTGTACGCGCTGCGCGAACAAGGACCGCGCCGGGGCGTGGGCCCCCGGGGCGCCATCTCCTCCCGGTAGCACCGGTCCTGGCGGATCGTGGGGCCCGGTACAGGCTCCGGAACTGCCGTTATGCAGGCTACCGGGGCCCGGGACGGGGCTTATGCTCCAACCCGGCAGAGGATTATGCTACGCGGACCTCGAACCCGATCCCGATCGGACGTTCGAGCGACGGGCGGATCCCGGGTTTCCGGCACGCATGAACCACCGGCCCCCGGGGCACGTCCTCATCAACACAGCAGAATCCTCAGAGAAGAAAAGCCACGAGCGGGAACGTTTTCGGCCTGGTTGGATGTTGACCCTGGTACGACAGCTCGTCGAGCTAGAGAAGAGGCGACGTGACTACTGTTCTGACACCTGCGAGCCCGCTCACCGCGGCTGACCGCTGCGACCGCTGCGGCGCCCAGGCCTACCTGCGCGTCGTGCTCGCCAGCGGCGGAGAGCTGCTCTTCTGCGCCCACCACGGCCGGAAGTTCGAGCCCGAGCTCAAGAAGATCGCCGTGGAGATACAGGACGAGAGCGGCCGTCTCAGCACCACCACCGCGACGGCCGACGACGACGAGCGCTGATCCCAGGCGCCACCACCGGCAGCCGACGTCGAGCTGTGTCCGGTCGCGCACCGCGCGCGACCGGTGAGCCGGGCGACCGACCCCCGCGGGGGCCGGTCGCCCGGCTCTGCTGTTCCACCGACGGTCCCGGCCCCGCGGACGACTCCCGCCCGGAGGACGGCTCCTGTTCCGCGGACGGTTCTCCCGCGTTCATCCGCCCCGACCCGCGCTCTCCGACGCGGCGTCAGAACGTGACCGCCCCGTCACCCACCGCGAGGTCAGCGGCGGTCGCAGGCCGCTCACAGCACCGAGTGCACCGCGTCCGCGACCGAGGAGATCCGGGTGTAGACCCCCGGATGGGCCGCCTCGGCGCAACCCGTCCCCCAGGAGACCAGGCCGACCAGCCGCCCCTCGACGATCAGCGGGCCGCCGCTGTCGCCCTGGCAGGCGTCCTTGCCGCCCTTCTCCTCGCCCGCGCAGACCATGCCCCGGGCGTCGAACTTGCCGTCCTGCCCGCCCGGGTAGGCGTGCGCACAGGACTCGTCCGGGACCATCGACACGTCCACCCCGCGCAGCACGGGCGAGTAGTCGCCCCGCCCCGTGGTGTCACCCCAGCCGAACACCCGCGCCCTCGTCCCGGCCGCGTACGGCGCGGTCTCGCCCTGGCCGACCAGCTCGACCACCGGCCGCGCCCCCTGGGGCTCGGCGAGGGTGAGCACCGCGACGTCGTTCATGTTCGCGGCGAAGGAGTAGTCGGGGTGGATCCAGACCGAGCGCACCGGCACCTCGCGGCCGGACGTGCCGCGCATGTCGTCCCGGCCGACGATCACCTTGAGGCCAGGCCGTTCCACCCGCCCCTTGGCCTCGTCGTAGAAGCAGTGCGCGGCCGTCACCACCTTGGTCGGGCCGACCAGCGCGCCTCCGCAGAACTGACCGGAGCGGCCGCTGCCGAACTGCTGACGGCTGGCCAGCGCCACGATCCACGGGTGGTCGACGGTGCTCGCCGCATTGCCCCCGACCACCCGGCGCTGCGCCTCGGCCGGCGCCGCCCCGAGGGCGACCAGCGGGACGGGCACGGCGGCGAGCAGCGCCAGTGCGGCGGCCCGGCGGCGGCGGTTCGCCCGCGGGGCGGCCGGGTCGCTCCGCGGCGGGGCGGGGTTCGGCAGGTCAGTGCGGTCCGGCTCGGTCGGCACCGTGACTCCAGAAGGCTCGGCAGCAGGCAACCGGCACAGCGTAGGTGACCGGCTACACCGTGCGACCGCATCCGGACGAGCCGCCACCCGGACGAGCGACAACCACCACCCGGACGCTGACACACCGGGTCCGAACAGCCGCGAAGGCCCGGAACCGTACGGTTCCGGGCCTTCGCGCCGACGATCGTTGCCGATCCGATCCGGCGATCAGTCCAGGTAGTCGCGCAGCACCTGGGAACGCGACGGGTGGCGCAGCTTCGACATGGTCTTCGACTCGATCTGGCGGATGCGCTCACGGGTGACCCCGTACACCTTGCCGATCTCGTCGAGCGTCTTCGGCTGGCCGTCGGTCAGGCCGAAGCGCATCGAGACCACGCCGGCCTCGCGCTCGGACAGCGTGTCCAGCACCGAGTGCAGCTGCTCCTGGAGCAGGGTGAAGGAGACCGCGTCGGCCGGGACGACCGCCTCGGAGTCCTCGATGAGGTCACCGAACTCGCTGTCGCCGTCCTCGCCCAGCGGGGTGTGCAGCGAGATCGGCTCACGGCCGTACTTCTGGACCTCGATGACCTTCTCGGGGGTCATGTCGAGTTCCTTGGCCAGCTCCTCCGGGGTGGGCTCGCGGCCCAGGTCCTGGAGCATCTGGCGCTGGACGCGGGCCAGCTTGTTGATGACCTCGACCATGTGCACCGGGATGCGGATGGTGCGGGCCTGGTCGGCCATGGCGCGGGTGATCGCCTGGCGGATCCACCAGGTGGCGTAGGTCGAGAACTTGTAGCCCTTGGTGTAGTCGAACTTCTCGACCGCACGGATCAGACCCAGGTTGCCCTCCTGGATCAGGTCCAGGAAGAGCATGCCGCGGCCGGTGTAGCGCTTGGCCAGCGAGACCACGAGGCGGAGGTTGGCCTCCAGCAGGTGGTTCTTGGCCCGGCGGCCGTCCTCGGCGATGATCTCCAGCTCGCGCTTGAGCTTGGGGGCGAGCTTGTCGGCGGCCGAGAGCTTGTCCTCGGCGAACAGGCCGGCCTCGATCCGCTTGGCGAGCTCGACCTCCTGCTCGGCGTTGAGCAGCGGGACCTTGCCGATCTGCTTCAGGTAGTCCTTGACCGGGTCGGCGGTGGCACCGGCGACGGCGACCTGCTGGGCCGGCGCGTCGTCCTCGTCGTCGTCGGAGAGGACGAAGCCCTCCGACTCCTCCTCCGGGCCCTCGGCCTCGGCCTTGTCGCCCGGCAGCGCCGTGTCCTCGACCAGCTCCTCGTCGCCGAGCAGCTCCTCGTCGCCACCCTTGCCGGCCTTGCCGGCGGCGGTCTTCTTGGCGGCGGCCTTCTTGGCCGGCGCGGCGGTCTTCTTGGCGGCGGTCTTCTTGGCAGCAACGGCCTTCTTCGCCGGGGCGGCCTTCACCTCGGCGACCGCGACGGCCGCACCCTCGACGGTGATGTCGGCGGAGACCGTGGGGGCCGGCGCAGCGGCAGCCGCGACGGCCGGAGCCGCGACGGGAGCGCCGGGGGCGATCCGCACGGGCGGCTTGGTCGGGGCCGACGGAGCGGCCGGGGTCCGGGTGGTGACAGCCTTGGTGGCGGTGCGCTTGGTGGGGCTCTTGGCAGCAACGCTCTTGCGCTTGGCGCCGGCCGGTTCGGCCGCGCTGACCATGAGGTCCACGCCCTCCTCAATCAGCACCTGATTGAGGCTGCGCATGACGTTCTTCCACTTGGTGACCGGGATCTGGTCCGCCTCGAACGCCTGGCGCACGTCGTCACCGGCGATCTGCCCCTGGGCCTTGCCCCGCTCGATGAGCGCCAGCAGAGCTGCGGACTCGGCGATCTCGGGGGGAAGCGAACGGGATGTGCTGGCCGACACGAACAACCTCTCGGACGATGAGTGGACTCGAACCCGTACCGGCCGCCCGAGCGGGCGGGGAAGGAGATCGCGCGCCGGACGCGCGGTGTCGATTCCGACCGACTCGGGCTTGAGGACTGGGTTTGCAGGACGGCAGCAGCGCCGCGGACCAACACAGCATTCTGACATGTTGGAGTATTCCGGAGCTGCTCCCGCTCAGGAGACATCGCTGCTACTCGTCAAGTGTTACGCATGGCCTTCGTGTCGCGGGTCACACCACTCGGCGCCCACGGCCACGCGGCCGGATTCCATCATCGCGCACTCGCGCCGAAACCTTTGTCATGGCTCGGGCAGCTTTGCGGGTGGGCCGGAAGGAGCGGGGGCTGGGGCCGGGGCCAGGGGTGGCAGGGGCGAGGCCGCACGCCAGGGCCAGGGCCAGGGGCGGCGGGAGCCGGGCCACACACGCGGGGGCGGGGAGACCAGGGCGCTCGGGGGCCATGGGCCGGGCCGTCGGGCGGGCCGTCGGGCCATGGTGGGCAGGGGCCGGGTGGTCGGGGGCCGGGCCGTCGTGGGGCCGCGGTGACCGGAGCCCTGCGGGCCTCCGCATGCGGAGGCCCTCCGGCTGCGCCGCGCGGTGCGGCCGGAGGGCCCTGGCGGAGCGGACCGCCGGGCCCGGCGCCTCCGCTCGTCGGAACAGCCCGCTCAGTGCTCCCGGGGCGCGGGGACGGACGGCTCGATCTCGGGGTGGACGGTGAGCAGCGCCCGCATCGCGACCTCGCCCGCGGCGCCGTCGCCCGCCCCCAGGGCGTCCACCAGCCGGGCGTGCAGACCGACCGAGGCCTCGGAGGGCCGCTCGCAGGAGATCGCCGGGCCGCCCGAGACCTGCAGCGCGCAGGCCACGATCCCGGACAGGTGCTCCAGCATCCGGTTGCCGGCCATCTGCAGGACCAGGCCGTGCAGCTCGGCGTCGGCCCGGGTGTAGGTGGAGAGATCGGCCTGGGAGGCGGCGTGGCCCATGATCTCGACCAGCTCGACCAGCCGGTGCTGGACGTCCTCCCGGCCGTGGCCGGCGGCGAGCCGGGCGGCCAGCGGCTCGATCGCCCAGCGGAGCTCGAACAGCTCCCGGCGCTGCTCGTCCCGCTGCGGGCCGAAGGCGCGCCACTCGATGATGTCGGGGTCCAGCAGGTTCCAGTCGCCGACCGGACGGACCCGGGTGCCGACGTTCGGCCGGGCGCTGACCAGGCCCTTGGCCTCCAGCACGCGCAGCGACTCACGGACGACGGTCCGGGAGACCTCGAAGCGCTGGCCGATCTCCTCGGGGACGAGCGGGCGGTCGGCGCCGAGGTCACCGGAGACGATCATCTGGCCGAGCTGCTGGACCAGCTGGCCGTGCAGACCGCGTCCGCGGCTGCTGGTGGTCTTGCGGCCGACCCGGGAGATGTCGGACTCGGCGCCCTCCCAGCGGGGCGCCGGCGGGGTCGGCCGGTCGGCGTACGAGAAGCGGTCCAGGTCGCCGGAGCCGTGGATCGGCCCATCGGCGGAACGGGCGGGGGTCATGGTGGGGTGCGCAAGGGTACTCACGCCTCCTTTGTCGGCGATCGGCAGGCGCGGCTTGAGAATTCTCGTGAAAAGCACACGAAAGGGTGATCGACCGTGACTGGATAATTGACTTCTTATCAGGAAGAACCGCTCAATACGGTCACTGCTGGTCGATCTTGGTTTTTCGGGGCGGTCGGCTCCCGAGCGCTTGCGACGGCAGGCGCTACAGCGCGCGGCGACGGGCCAGGACGAGCAGTGCGGCGAGCAGCAGGGCGGCTGCGGGGGCGGCGACCGCCGCCAGCAGCGCCGGGTCGGTCAGCGCCATGCTCCCGGCCGCCGCACCGCGCGCGCCGCCGTACACCCAGCCGTAGGCCCACTCAATCCCGGACTGGAACGGCAGCAGCCCGGCCGCCCGCACCGGCCACGGCCGACCGGTGCGGCGCAGCAGCAGGGCCACTCCGGATTCCAGCAGCGGCGGCAGCGCGCACAGCAGCAGCATCCCGGCGGCGGCACTGCGGGTGAGCGCTGCGGCCAGTACGCCAGTCCACGCGGCCACCACGGTCAGCAGGACGAACGCCAGCAGAGCGGCCGGCACCCCGTGGCCGGCGACCAGCGCCAACGGGGCGAAGGCACCCGGCAGGTCGGACAGCCCGGACAGCCCGGCGCCGCTCACCGCCCCGGACACCCGGTCCGACAGCGCGCCGGGATTCGCCCAGGCCGCCACCGTCACCCCGTCCGGCAGCGCGAGGTGCACGGCCACCGCGTCGAGCAGCAGCGTGGCCGGCGCCAGCAGCGCCGCCACCGGGCCGACCACCAGCAGCTTGGCCACCAGCAGCCGCACCCTGCGCGGGTACGACACCAGCGAGGCCGGCAGGCCCGGGTGGCACACCTCGTGCCCGTACGAGACCGCGCCCAGCACGCCGGCACCGAGGGCCGCGAACGGCAACGGGATCAGCGGGACGGCGGCGGTCAGCAGACGCACCCCGGCGGGGGCGGCCAGCGGACCGTCCGGGGTCTGGCTCGCCAGGACGGCGGCCACGGCGGCGTCGCCGAGGAGTACGGCGGCGAGCAGCAGCCAGGTGGAGCGCAGGCCGCGCAGACGGCGCAGTTCGTAGGCCAGGACACGCACGGTTCACTCGCTCCGGTGGTCGTCGGTGGTGGCGGGCGCCGGGGCGGCGGTCACGCCCGAGGTGAGGCGGCGGAGGCGGACGGTGTCGTCGGCGAGGACGTCGGCGTTCTCGCGGCGGCCCGGGGGCTTGGCCCGGGCGGTCTGCCCGCCCGGGGCGGGCTCGTCGCGGAAGAGCCGGTCGACGGCGACGGTGGGGGCCGGCTCGCCGGACCCGGGGCGCTCGGCGGGCCGGCCGGAACCGGCGGACGCGGCCCGTGGGGCGGGCGTGCCGAGTGCGGGGAGGGCGGCGCCGATCACGGCGACGGGCAGCGCGCGGGTGGGCAGGGACCCGTCGTCCCGGTGGTGCGGCGCCTGGTGGCGGGGCGCCCGGCGTTGCGGGGTGGTCGCCTCCGCGTCGGACTCGGTGGCCGACGTGCCCTCCGGGCCGGCGGCCGACGCGCCGTCGGGGCCGGCGGCCGACGCGCCGTCGGGTTCGGTGGCCGGCGCGGCAGCGGGAACGGGCACGACGGCGGGAACGGGGACGGCGGCGGGGGCCGCTCCGGCCGCGGGCCGCGTGGGCTCGTCGACGGCCTCCCGGCCCGGCCCGGGGCCCGGTTCGGTGTCCGCCGCCGAACGGACCCGGAGGTGGCCGGAGGCGACCGGCAGGACGACCCTGGGCGCGGGCTGCTCGACCACGCGGTCGGCCAGCTCGTGCAGCAGGATCCCGTGGCGGTAGGCGAGTTCGCCGATCTCGGTGCGGTCGATGCCGGCCACGGCGAGTCCCACGCTCCCGTCCCGGCGGACCTCGGCGCCCTGGCTGACCAACAGGTCCGCCAGGCGCGCCATCTGCGGACCCCGGACGGCCACCTCGGGGCTGAGCCTGGTCCGGCGGAACTCCGTGACCGGCTGGTCGGCCACCAGGCGGCCGTGGTCCAGGGTGACGACCCGGTCCGCGAGCTGGGAGGCCTCCTGCGGGGTGCGGGTGGTCACCAGGACCGTTCCACCGGCGACGGCGAACGAGCGCAGGAAGGAGTGGAACCACTCGATGTTGCGCGGCGACAGGCCCTCGGTCGGCGCGTCCAGCAGCAGCGTGCCGGGGTCGCCGAGCAGGGCGGCGGCCAGGGCCAGCCGGCGGTGCATCCCGGGCGAGAAGCTGCGCAGCCGCTGCCCGGCGACGGCCGCCAGCCGGGTCTGTTCCAACAGTTCGTCGGCCCGTCGGGCCGGGACGCCGACGGCAGCAGCGAGCATCCGCAGGTGGCCGTCCGCCCGGCGGCCCGGGTGCCCGGCCACTGCGGCCGCGCCCTCACCCGGGCCGGGCAGCAGCACGCCGACCTCGCGCTCGGGGCGGCGTAGCCGGCGGTAGGGACGGCCGTCGAAGAGCGTGACGCCCTGGCCCCGTTCGAGTTCCAGCATCAGCCGCAGCGCGGTGGACTTGCCCGCGCCCTCGGTGCCGAGCAGCGCGGTCACCGTGCCGGGCCGGGCGTCGAAGGTCAGGTCCAGCACGGCGGGCGGAGCGCCCTTGCGGTAGACCTTGGTCAGTCCGGTGATCTGGATCATCGCTGGCTGCTCCCATGCCCTCGGCCGGCCTGCTCGACGCGGAGCACCCCCTGGTGGGCCGGCGTTCGCCCGCCGCACGGCTCCGCGCCAGCACATTAGGGGGCGGCGGAGGCTATTCCGGGCATTACGGGAACGGCACGGGCCCGGCGACTGCCCACCTCACCCGATCAGGGGAAAATCCGATCCTGCGATTCACGGGACCGCTCACCGCCGGGTCACCGCGGGGGGCAGCGGTGGGAGGGTCGCGGCGCCGCCCGACCGCCGCTCTACTGGGTCGGCCAGGGCAGTTCAGGGAGCTTCTCGCCGCCGCAGACCGCGCGGAACTCGTCGACGGCACGCTGGCCCCCGACGGCGAGCTGGCCCAGCTGCTCACGCTCGGCGGCCAGCCTCTCCTGCACGGCGGCGATCGTCTCGGGTGCGGCCTGCTCGGCCAGCAGCCGGACCAATTCCCTCTCCGTCCCGGTGGTGGTCGCGTCCAGGCTCTTGTAGTCGGCCACCAGCCCGTCGATGACGAATCGCTGGTGCACGCAGTCGTTGAGGGCCATCAGGGGGGCTCCTGGGGTCCGGGAGGCCTTCGACCCGGCGGCCGAAGCGTCCACCGACACTCTGCGTCGGTGCCCCCGCGGGCGCAGCCGGGCCGGGCCATTCGGCCGCCGGGCGCCCCCCGGGCCCCCGCCGGGAAGCGACCCGGACGCGCTGTGCCGCGGGCGGCCCGGGCGCGTGCGCCGGTGCTCAGGACTCCGGGCGGAGCATGGGCGGGTTGAGGACGGTCGCGCCGCCGGCGGTGAACAGCTGTGCCGGGCGGCCGCCCTGACGGGTCGTCGTGCCGCCGGAAGGCAGCAGGAACCCGGGGGTGCCGGTGACCTTGCGGTGGAAGTTCCGCGGGTCCAGCACCACGCCCCAGACCGCCTCGTAGACCCGGCGCAGCTCGCCGACGGTGAACTCGGTCGGGCAGAACGCGGTCGCGAGGGAGGAGTACTCGATCTTGGAGCGGGCGCGTTCCACGCCGTCGGCGAGGATCAGCCCGTGGTCGAAGGCGAGCGGGACGCCGTCGGCCGGGTTGTCGCCGAGGAGCTCGCCGACCGGGGCCCAGCGGGCGCTGCTGGCGTCACCGCCGGCCCGGGGCGTCGGCAGGTCGGGGGCGAGCACCAGGTAGGCCACGCTGACCACGCGCATCCGCGGGTCGCGCTGCGGATGGCCGTAGGTGGCGAGCTGCTCCAGGTGGGCGCCGGCCGCACCGGGGCCGACCGCGTCGTGGCCCGGGGCGGAGTGCGCGCGCAGGCCGGTCTCCTCGGCCAGCTCCCGGGAGGCGGCCTCGGCCAGGCCCTCGTCCGGGCGGACGAAGCCGCCGGGCAGCGCCCAGTACCCCTGGAACGGCGGCTCGCCACGTCTGACCAGCAGGGCGCAGAGCGCGTGGTCGCGCACCGTCAGCACCACCAGGTCAACCGTGACAGCGAACGGGGGGAAGGCCGACGGATCGTAACGCGACATGGCGACGATCATAGTCGTCTCTCTGACGATAAGCACAGGCCCTGCGCGCGGCCCGGCCGAGGCCGGTGGCCGCCCGGCACGGTCCGGACCCGGGCGGGCGCTGCCTCCGGGCCCGGAGGCGCCGAGGTGGTGTCACTGCGGTGGTGTCACCGGCGCGGCGCGGCCGGGCCGGGGAGGCGCGGCCCGGGAGGCGTGGCCGGAGCCCGCGGTCAGCGGGCCACGAGCTGCAGGTCCGCGGAGGCCTCCTCGACCATCGCCACCCCGATCCGGCTCACCCGGACCGAGAACGGCTCGCCCGCGACCCGCAGTCCGGTCAGCTCCAGTTCGCCGAGCGGCGCGGTGCTGGCCGGGCGAACCAGGACCCGGCCGCCCGGGACGTCCGGGCGGACCCCGGCGAGGGCGAACACCGCGTGTGCGGCGCCGGCCGCGGAGACCGCCGCCGGGCGGCAGGCCGCCGGGTGCGGAACGGGCGGGCAGCCGGGGGTCCGCTGCTCCCCCGCGTACATCTCCGGCAAGCGCCCCTCGAAGTGGGCGGCCGCGGCGAGCAGCCCCTCCAGCAGGGTGCCGGCCTCGTTCTCGTGGCCGGCCTCGGCCAGTCCGGCGATCGCCAGCGCCGTCTCGTGCACCCGTACCGCGCCGCCGCGGTGGCCCAACGGGTTGAAGCGGGGCGACTTGGCGCTGAGGGTGCGCAGGCCCCAGCCGCTGTCCAGCTCCGGTGCGACCAGGCGCTGGGCGAGCAGCCGGGTCTGCTCGCGGTCCAGCAGGCTCTCGTGCCGGCCGCCGTCGGCGGCGAGCCCGGGGTCCAGCAGGTGCACCAGGCAAGAGGCGAGCGCGGGCAGGGGCTGGCCGCCCGGGGCCAGCCCGGCGGCGGGGCGGCCCCCGGAGAGGTCGTCGATCCAGAACCGCTCGCGGAAGCGCCCGCGAAGCCCGGCGGCCCAGCTCCGCCAGCCCTCGGCGCCCGGGCGCCCGAAGGCCTCCAGCAGCTCGGCGCCGTGCAGGGCGGCCCGGTGGGCCTGTGCCTGGACCTCCGCACGGGCGGCGACCGGGTGGGCGGAGCGCTCCTCGGCGGGACGGCTGAGGTCGGTGACGAAGCCGTCGACCAGTCCGTCGCGCAGGGCGGCCAGGGCGCGCTCGGCGGCCGGGAGCAGCTCGGTGACCTCCGCCCGGGGCAGGCCCCAGCGCCAGGCCTCGGCCAGCACGGTGACGAACAGCAGGGTGGCCTCGGTGGCGGTGCAGGTGGGCGGCAGCTCCGGGCCGCCGTGCCGCAGGCCGCCGGGCAGCAGGCCCTCGGTACGGCCCGGGGCGGGGGCGAGCTGCTGACGGCGGGCCAGCGCCCGGAGGGTGCCCGCGGCCAGCCGGGTGCCGAGCGGCAGGGTCAGCCGGGCGGCCCAGAGCGCGTCGGCCGGGGCGAGGCCGAAGCGCCAGGGCGCGCCGGAGGCCGGGTAGAGGTCGGTCGGGCGGTCCGGGTCGGCGAACAGCAGTCCGCCGAGGGCGTCCAGGGAGCGCGAGACCAGCGGGGCGGCCCGGGAGTCGTCGCTGCGGACCTCCGGCTCGGACCAGGGCAGCGGGACACCGGTGCCGCGGCCGCCGGGTGGGCGCGGGCCGGTGGCGGCGCCCTCCAGCTCGGTGCGCAGCTCGACCGACCAGCGGGCGCCGGGCTGGACCTCCAGGTCCCAGCGGAGCACCCCGGCGCCGGCCAGCACCGCGTGCGGGGAGGGCTTGGCGCTGACCACGGCGCTGTGCACGGGACCCGTCCAGCGCAGTCCGGCGGACTGCACCTGGCCCGGCAGGTCCGGCGGGCGGTGCCCGGCGGCGATCTCGGCGACCGGGCCGAGGTCCGTGCCGACGGCGATCTCCAACGGCAGCCTGGCGGGCCGCGGTCCGGTGTTGCGCACGACGACGGTCTCCACGCCGTCCGCGTGGCGCAGCCGCTCGACGGTGAGCGCCGGGTCCGGGTCGAGGTCGCCGGGGACGCGGACGGCGCCGAGGAAGCGGGCCTGGGCGGTGCTGGTCAGGGCGCCCTGGAGGGGCAGCGGCTCCATGCCGCCCAGCCGCAGTTCCATCCGGGCGAGCGCCCGGACGCCGTTGCGGTAGAAGCCGTGCAGGCCCTGACCGCGCAGCTGGCCGTCGGGGCCGGAGGCGGCCATCGCCGGGGCGTTGACGCAGATCACCGCGTGGTGGACCGCGGGCGGCTGGGGGCGCGGCGGGGCGGTGGGCCGGCCGGGGCCGGCGGGTGCGCTCCCGGGGCCGGCCGGCGGGACCAGGTCGGGACGCCCGACCGGTCTCGGCGCGCCGAGCACGCTCTCGGCCGGCATGGCCTGTGGTGGCCTCATGGCGGTCACCGGACTCTCCTCCCCTCGGCGGTCCGGTGGCCGGGTCAGGCCGGTGGGCCGCGAGCATGCTCGATCGCGTGCTGATGGTGCCGGGCCGACGGGGTTTCCCGTCGGCGGGTGTGCCGTGTCTGGCCGTACCCGGCGGCGGGTCGTGCCATGCAGTGCCCGGTACCGGGCCGGTACCGGCGCGCCGCGCCTTCGCGTCGAGCCCGTCACCGCGCCCGACACGCCGTCAGGTCCGGTTTCCCGGCCTGCCGGTGACGCCCTGCCCCCGTAGCCCGCTCCTCGGACCGGCCGGGCGCCGGTCGGTCGGCGTCCGGACACGGGGCCCCCGGGGTGAACGCCGTGCACCGCCACCAGGTCACGCCCCGCCGCGACCGCCGCCGGCCGGGGCGGGCCCCGCCGGGCGGTCGTGCCGCTCGCGCCGGAGTGCTGCCGGGGCCTTGCCGAGAGCCGCCCGCCCCGCGGTCGGGGTCCGGTTCCGGACTTCCCGGGCGGCCGTCCGTGCTGCTCGGACCGGGCGTCGGCCGCGGTCGGCCGCCCGGTCGGACGGACGGGGGGCGGTCGAACCGGCGCTCGATCGCCGCCAGGATACGGTGCGGGGGTCGCGGCCCCGCACCCGGTGACCCCGTGATCCGCGACGCCACCGCTGTGACCAGCAGAGACCGAGGAGTTCCATGTCCACCGTCAGCCGGCTGCCCGGGATCGTCACGACCGACCACGTGTTCCAGGTCCCCCTCGACCACGCGGCCCCGCAGGGCGAGCAGATCGAGGTGTACGCCCGCGAGGTGGTGGCCGCCGGCCGCGAGCGGGACGACCTGCCCTGGCTGCTCTTCCTCCAGGGCGGGCCCGGCGGCAAGGCCGCCCGCCCGGTCGGCCGGGACGCCTGGCTGGAGCGCGCGCTGGACGACTACCGGGTGCTCCTGCTCGACCAGCGCGGCACCGGGCGCTCCACGCCCGCGACCCGGCAGACCCTCGCCCGGCGCGGCGGCCCGCAGGAGCAGGCGGACTACCTCGCGTGCTTCCGCGCGGACTCGATCGTCCGTGACGCCGAGCTGATCCGCACCCGGCTGCTCGGCGCCGACCGGCGCTGGAGCGTGCTCGGCCAGAGCTTCGGCGGCTTCTGCACCCTCACCTACCTCTCCATCGCTCCCGAGGGCCTGACCGAGGCCTTCATCACCGGTGGCCTGGCCGGCCTGGGCAGCTCGGCCGACGACGTCTACCGCGCCGCCTACCCGCGCGTGGTCGGCAAGAACGAGGACCACTACGCGCGGTTCCCGCAGGACGTCGAAGCGGTGCGGGCGATCGCCGCCCACCTCGCGGACTCCCCCGCGACCCTGCCGGACGGCGGGGTGCTCACCGTCGAGGCCTTCCAGGCCCTCGGACTGCTGCTCGGCGGCGGCAGCGGCTCCGGCGTCCTGCACTACCTGCTGGAGGAGGCCTGGGTGGAGGGCGCGGCCGGGCCCGAGCTCTCCGACACCTTCCTGGCCGGCGCCCAGGCGCAGCTCTCCTTCGCGGGCGGCCCGCTGTACGCCGTGCTGCACGAGTCGATCTACGGCCAGCGGTCGGTGGACCAGGGCGGCACCGCCTGGTCCGCCGAGCGGCTCCGCAAGGAGTTCCCGCAGTTCGACGCCCGGGCCGCGCTGGAGTCCGGCACGCCGGTGCTGTTCACCGGGGAGATGATCTACCCCTGGATGTTCGACACCGACCCGGCGCTGCGGCCGCTGAAGGAGACCGCGGAACTGCTCGCCGCCCGCACCGACTGGCCCGACCTGTACGACCGGGCGCGCCTGGCCGCCAACAGCGTGCCGGTCGTGGCGGCGGTGTACCACGACGACATGTACGTGGACACCGCCGATTCGCTGGAGACCGCCCGCGCGGTGCGCGGCCTGCGGACCTGGATCACCAACGAGTGGGAGCACGACGGCCTGCGGGTGAGCGGCGGCAAGGTGCTGGACCGCCTGATCAAGATGGCGCACGGCGAGGCGTAGCGGACCGGGGGCCGGTGCGGCGGCGAGCGGTTCAGTGGACACGGCGGCCTCCCTTCGCCGCCCGCCGGACCCCGCGGCACCGGTGCAGGCCGGTCCCGGGGCGTGCGGCCGCGGGCAGGCACGCCGCCGCACGGCCGAGCCGCGGGCTCCGGGCGGAGCGCTCCCCGGCCGGCCGGGCACGCCCGGGCGCCGCGGCCCGTCCGGGCGCCGACGACACGGCCACCGGCCCGGGGGTGCTCCCGTCCGGCGCCGGGTCGCCGGGGCCGTGACCGGTCGGCGCAGGCCCGGACGCGGGTGCCGGCACCGTGGACGAGCCCTTGCGGCGGGTGCCCCGGCGGCGTCGGCGGGCGCCGGCGGCCCGGCCCGGCCGCTCGCCGGGGGCTTCGTCCGCCGGGGCCGCGGGCGCCGGGGCCGCTCCCCCGACGGGCTGCGGGGGGTCGTCGGCCGGGGCCGACGCGGGCGCGTGCTGCTCGCGCCGCCGCCGCTGGGCCTCGACGGCGGCCAGCAGTGCCCCGGGCGCCATGCCGTCGTTGAGCGACTCGTGGAGCAGTTCGGCCAGCAGGTAGCCCGGGTCGAGCCGCAGGACGTGGCCGAGCACGACCCGGGCCGTCGCCGTGTCCCCCGCGACCCAGGAGGCCCAGGCCAGCAGGGTGAGCGGGGCCACCGCGCAACCCTCGTACGGCGGCACGGCGTGGCGGGCGAGGAAGCGCCAGAGGCGTTCGGCCGGAGCCAGCTCGGCGGCCCGGGCGTACTCGACGCCGCGGTCCCGCACGACCCGGTCGCGCAGGGCGAACAGCAGCCGGGCCGTCCGCTCCGGATCGAGCTCCCGGGCCCCGGCCGCGAACTCGGCGACGGCCTGGTCGAGCAGCCCGATGCCCTGTTCCCGGGAGACCGAGCCCACGGCCGCCTCGGCCCGGACGAGCGCCTCGCGCCGGGCGGCGTCACCCGGCGGGCCGATCGGGGTCAGCCCGGCCATGATGGCCTTGCGGCTGCCGCGCGGCACCAGGCCGGCGACCGTCGCGGCGGCGGCCGCCGGGCCCGGATCGGGACCGCGCCGCACCGGGTTGCCCGCCGGATCGCAGCACGCGGTGCCGCGGCAGAGGAAGGACCACCAGCGGCCGCCCGAGACGCACAGCGCCTCCTTGACCACCACGCCCCGGCGCCCGAAGGCCGCCCGGAGGTCGTCCGCCAGCGGCCGCAGGCCGTCCACCACCGGCGGGGCGTGCGGCGCGCCGGGATCCTGGCAGAGGTAGAGGAGCACCTGGGGCGGCCGGGCGCCGTGCCGCTCGGAGAGGGCGACCAGCAGGGCGGCCGTCTCCTCCGCGGCGGCCGGCCACTGCGCGGGCGAGTCCGGGAGGTCCGCCCGGATCACCCCGCCCTGGTGCAGGTCGGGCCCCTGGAGGCCGACCGCGACGATGCTGTCGTCGGGGTAGAAGCCCAGGAAGTAGGGCAGCAGCTCGGCCATGTCGGCCGGACCGCGCATGACGACCGGCCGGTGCTCGGAGGCCGGGCCGAGGGACAGAATGACGTGTTCGTTGTTCATCGCGTTCATGGCCGCAAGACTGGACGCAATCCGCGGACGCCGCCGAAACCCGATTTTTTTCTGTGGATAACTCCGCCTCCTGATTTTCGTTAGCTCATTCGGAGCAAGCGACACGCCCTCCACGGGGTGATTTTTGATCGCCGTTCAGCGGATCAGCGGATGAAATACACCTCGCCTTCCCCCGTCGCCGCACCCCGGCATTCGCTCCTTGTCGGCGGTACGGGGTTACATGGACGCCATGCAGCAGCCCGACACCCACACCACCGCCACCGCCGACCGCGCCGAGGTCCGGGCGCGGGCCGAGGCCGTCCTGCGCGAGCTCGCCGGCCCCGGCGCCGCCCTGCGCGAGGACCAGTGGACGGCCATCGAGGCCCTCGTGGTCGACCACCGCCGCGCCCTGGTCGTCCAGCGCACCGGCTGGGGGAAGTCCGCGGTCTACTTCATCGCCACCGCCCTGCTCCGGGCCCGGGGCGCAGGGCCGACGGTGATCGTCTCGCCGTTGCTCGCCCTGATGCGCAACCAGGTCGACTCGGCGGCCCGGGCCGGCATCCACGCCCGCACCATCAACTCGGCCAACACCGACGAGTGGGACGAGGTCCAGGCCGAGGTCGCCGCCGGGAAGGTCGACGTCCTGCTGGTCAGCCCCGAGCGGCTGAACAACCCGGACTTCCGCGACCAGGTGCTGCCCAAGCTCGCCGCCTCCACCGGCCTGCTGGTGGTCGACGAGGCCCACTGCATCTCGGACTGGGGCCACGACTTCCGCCCCGACTACCGCCGGCTGCGCACCATGCTCGCGGAGCTGCCGCCCGGCGTCCCGGTACTGGCCACCACCGCGACCGCCAACGCCCGGGTCACCGCGGACGTGGCCGAGCAGCTCGGCACCGGCAGCTCCGACGAGCACGCCCTGGTGCTGCGCGGGCCGCTCGACCGGGAGAGCCTCACCCTCGGCGTGCTGGCCCTGCCCGACCCGGCGCACCGGCTGGCCTGGCTCGCCGACCACCTCGACCGGCTCCCCGGCTCGGGCATCGTCTACACCCTGACGGTGGCCGCGGCCGAGGAGGTGACGGCCTTCCTGCGCGAGCGCGGCTTCCCGGTGGCCTCCTACTCCGGCCGCACCGAGGACGCCGAGCGCCGCACCGCCGAGGCCGACCTGCTGGCCAACCGGGTCAAGGCGCTGGTCGCCACCTCCGCGCTCGGCATGGGCTTCGACAAGCCCGACCTCGGCTTCGTCGTGCACCTCGGCTCGCCCAGCTCGCCGATCGCCTACTACCAGCAGGTCGGCCGGGCCGGGCGCGGCGTGGACCGGGCCGAGGTGCTACTGCTGCCCGGGCGCGAGGACGAGGCGATCTGGCGGTACTTCGCCTCGCTGGCCTTCCCGCCGGAGGAGCAGGTGCGGCGCACCATCGACGCGCTGGCCGAGGCCGGTCGGCCGCTCTCCACCGCCGCCCTGGAGCCCCGGGTGGACCTGCGCCGGGCCCGGTTGGAGACCATGCTCAAGGTGCTCGACGTGGACGGCGCCGTCCGCCGGGTCAAGGGCGGCTGGACGGCCACCGGGCAGAGCTGGGCGTACGACGCCGCCCGCTACGCCAAGGTCGCCGCCTCCCGGGAGGCGGAACAGCGGGCGATGCGCGACTATGCGGCGGCCACCGGCTGCCGGATGGAGTTCCTGCGCCGACAGCTGGACGACGAGCAGGCCGCACCGTGCGGGCGGTGCGACAACTGCGCGGGGCCGCTGCACACCCCGGACGTCTCCGCCGAGACGCTGGCCGCCGCCCGGGCCGCGCTCGGGCGCCCGGGCGTGAGCTTCGAGCCGCGCCGACTCTGGCCGACCGGGATGGACGCGCTCGGAGTGCCGCTCAAGGGCCGCATCCCGGCGGGCGAGCAGGCCGAGACCGGCCGGGCGCTGGGCCGGCTGTCGGACATCGGCTGGGGCACCCGGCTGCGCACCCTGCTCGCCGAGCAGGCGCCGGACGTGCCCGTCCCCGGCGAGGCGGTGGACGCGCTGGTGGCGGTCCTCGCCGACTGGGCCCGCGGGCCGGGCGGCTGGGCCGGCCCCGCGACGGCGGAGGGCACCCGGCTGGAGCGGCCGGTCGGCGTGGTGACCATGGCCTCCTCGACCCGCCCCCAGCTGGTCGGCAGCCTCGGCGCGCGGATCGCCGAGATCGGGCGGATGCCACTGCTCGGCAGGATCGAGTACGCCGGTGGGCTGCCGCCGCACGGGGCCCGTAGCAACAGCGCCCAACGGCTGTACTCACTGGCCGGGTCGCTGGTCCTGCCGCCGGAGGTGGAGCAGGCGGTGGCGGCCGCCGGCGGGCCGGTGCTGCTGGTGGACGATCTCGTCGACTCGGGTTGGACGGTCACCGTGGCCGCCCGGCTGCTGCGCCGGGCCGGAGCGCGCGCGGTGCTGCCGCTGGTGCTGGCCGTGCAGGGGTGACAGGACGGCAGACGGCCGTCGAGGGAACAACGGCCTTCACTCGAATGGCCTAACAGAAAGGATCAAGCCAAGCGATTTCGATCACACTGGCCGGCCGGCTCGGGAAAGGGGTGGTCACCGCGCCGGCAACGGCCCGCCTCGCGCTCCGAACGTTGTGGATCAAGGCGTGTCGACATCCCGGCAACGCCCGGGCGATGGTGGAACATATCCGGCAGACCATGGGCTATCGGATGGCGTTCATCATTTCATCGTTGCCGCCCTGCCCCCGATGCCCCGAGAATTGGGGGGTACCCGAAACTCGGTCCGCCAGACCCGCCCTTCGGCGTACCCAGGCACCCACCTGCCCACGGGTCAGGAAGGAGGATCGTGATCAACGGTATCGACCGAGGTCAGCATCCCCTCTCCCGGAGTTCGGTACCCAGACGGGTGCTGGACCTGGAGACCTGGGCCGCCTCGGGGATCCCGTTGCTGCGCGACCCCCGCGAGTTCGTCCTGGAGCTGCACCAACGCCACCTGCCCCAGCCGGGCACGGTCGTGGTCGGCGTCGTGGACGCGCTCCACCACCTCGCCGCCTCGGCCTCCTTCACCCCCTGGTCGCGCGACACCGACGGCTGGCAGCACCGGAACGCGCTGCTGGCGCACCTGCGCCGGATCGTCCCGCACGACCTGCGCCTGCCCGAGCCGACCCGCACGGTCGTGGTGCTGCGCTGCCGCGACGGCGCGCCCGGCTGGACGGAGCAGGACGGCGCATGGATGTGGGCACTGCAGGACGCGGCCGTGCTGCACGGACTGCGCTGCGGCGCGTACATCGGGCTCACCCCGGCGGGCTGGCAGGTCCTCGGGGACGGGCGGAGCGGACGCAATCCGCACGCGGGCTCGTGGGCGGACGGGCCGGTGCACACGGTGACCGAACTGCCGCCGCGCTCGGCGCTCGACGCACCGCGGGGCCCGCGCGCCCACCGACCGCCGGTCGAGCAGGGCGAGCACGGCACGGACTCGCAGCGCTCCCCGCAGTCCGAGACCCCGTGGATGCCCGCGCGGGTCGCGGCGGCCGAGCCGAGCCGCCGTACCGGAACCCGCTGAGCCCGCTGAGCCCGCAGAGGCCGCTGATCCGGCCGAGCCGGTAGGGCCCGCCCGGTCGGCCGAGACCGCGACAGCCGCAGAGACCGCCGTACGCACGGCCTCCGGGCACCGATCAGGCGGCCCCGGCGGCCCAGGCAGCGCCCGTCGCCGGACGGACTCGGAGCGGAAACGGCCCGTCGCCGGACGGAGTTCGGGCCCGGTACCGTACGGCACCGGGCCCGGAGCGGAACGACTGCGGTCAGGCGTTGACGGGGCGGCCGGCCGCGGGCGCGGCAGCGACTGTCCCCGCAGCCGCCGGGCCGGCCTCGCCGCAGACCACCAGCAGGGCGGTCGCACGGCCGAGCGCCTCGGTGTACGCCTCGGCGGCGCGGGCGGGCGTTCCGCCGTTGACCACCAGGACGACCACCTCGCGGCGGACCGGACGGGCCAGGGCGGCGTCCGCGTAGAACACGTCGCCGCCGTCGGCGAGCTGCGCCCAGTAGCGCTCCTCACCGAAGGACAGCTCGTGCTGCTGCCAGGGGTGGGCCTCGCCGACCGTCAGCACCAGGATGGCGCCCGGGTCTCGGCCGGCGTCCAGCAGCAGGTCGATCGCGTCGTCGGCGTGCTCCAGCGCCCGGGCCGGGGTGGCGGCAATCCGCTGGACCTCCACCTCCGGCACGGCGGGGGCGGGGGCGGGGCGACGCGGTGCCGGACCGGGCTTGGGGATCGGCAGCGGCGGACCGGGCCGGGCGGCGCGCGGCGGGGCCGGGCGAGGGGACGCCGGGCGGGGGCCGGGCACCGTGGCCGGAGCGGCGACGGTGGTGGGTGCGGTGGCGGGCGCGCCGCCGGTGGCAGGCGCGTTGAGGGCTTGTGCGTCCGACTCGCGGGGGAAGGGAACGCCGGGGCCCGGGAGGCTCTCGTGAATCTCCGGCTCCTCGGGGAAGACAGGCATACCCGGATATCTATCAAATGCCGGTCGGACGCGCACGGGCACCCCACCCATTGGACACCGAACACTCACGGCCCCCACCCGGGGCAATTCCAGACGGACCGTCAGAAACCGAGCGTCAACTGTTCGTCGGCGGATCCCCGGCCCTCGCCCGATTCCTCCCGAACGCGCTTGAGGTGACGCCACTTCGGCAGTCCGTCCATGAATGCCCAGGAGACCCGGTGGTGCTCGGTGGGGCCGAGTTCCTCCAGCGCGGCGCGGTGCACCGGGGACGGATAGCCGGCGTTCTCGGCGAAGCCGTACTCCGGGCACCCCTCGCCCAGTTCGGCCATCAGGCCGTCGCGATGGACCTTGGCGAGGACCGAGGCGGCGGAGACGCAGATGCAGGACTGGTCGCCCTTGATCACCGTGCGCACCCGCCACGGGCCGCCGAGATAGTCGTGCTTGCCGTCCAGGATCACCGCGTCGGGTTCGACCGGCAGCGCCTCCAGGGCGCGGACGGCGGCCAGCCGCAGCGCCGCCGTCATGCCGAGCTCGTCGCACTCCTGCGCCGAGGCCTGCCCGAGGGCATACGCGGTGACCCAGTCGGCGAGGACCGGGGCGAGCGCACGGCGGCGCAGTTCGGTGAGCAGTTTGGAGTCGGTCAGCCCCTCCGGCGCCTTGCGCAGGCCGGTGACGGCCGCACCCACGGTGACCGGACCGGCCCAGGCGCCGCGCCCGACCTCGTCCAGGCCGACGACGACCCTGGCGCCGGCCCGACGGAGCGAGCGTTCGACGGAATGGGTCGGCGGGACGATGGGCATGGCGGTTTCCGTTCAACTGGGGCAGCCTCCAGCCTAAGCCCGTCCCGGGCCCACCCGATCCGCCGCCCTCGCCGCGGAAGGGCCCGCTGGCCGGGGGCCCGACGGCCGGTCGCGGCGGCCGGTCGCGGCGGAAGGCCCCAGCGCCGGTCCCGACGGCCGGTCCGACCGCCGGTCCGGCAGCCGGTCCCGGGCAGCCCTCAGGCGCGGATCATCGGGTGCAGCACCTCGTCCACCAGCCGGGTGGCGAAGTCCGGCCCCAGGTCCTGAAACCCTCGGATCTTGGCCTGGTAGAGCAGCATCGCCGGGATGACGTCGGCCACGAGCGGGGTGGCCGCGCCGGGCCGCACGTCCCCGCGCTCGGCGCCGCGGCGGAGGATCTCCAGGATGGTCGCCGTCATCGGCTCGATGACGCGGTCGTTGATGAAGCCCTTGAACACCTCCGCCCGCTCCTGGTCGATCTCGACCATCAGCGCGTGGAGGGCCGCACCCACACGGGAGGCCGCAGCGGCCGTGAACGCCCCGATGAGCTGCAGGAGTTCGTCACGGGCCGCCCCCAGGTCGGGGGTGTCGTAAGGGCGTGGAAGAGTGGCGTCCAGGGCGTCGATGACGAGTTCGTCCTTGGCGGCCCAACGCCGGTAGAGCGCGGCCTTCCCGGTCCGCGCCGCGCCGGCGACCCCTTCCATGGTCAGCCGCGCGTATCCGCCGGAGGTGAGCTGGTCGAGCGTGGCCTCGAAGATCGCGTTCTCCAACTCCTTCCCCCTTCGCCTTCCGGGCCGAGCGAGGGCCTGACGGGCGGCCCGCACCGGGCAGAGAGCCGCCTCCGCACCCGACCCCGGAACCACCGCACCCGGCCCGCCAATCGCGACGTCCGAGGCACCCGAGCCGTCCGGGGCACCCGGAGGCTCCGCCCGCAAGAACGCCCCGCCCGACACCCCACCCGCCGACCCACCCGCCGACCCGCCCGCCGACCGCCCCGACGGCCGACCGGACCGGTCCGCCACCAGGCGCCGCACCAACCGCTCCATCGCCACCATCCTTAAGGAACGCTTGCGTTCACAATCGAGCCAAGATATCGTCCGGATTAGTGAACGATCCCGTTCCTTCCCGCTCTGCGCAAGGGCGCAGCGCCATACCCGGACACCGGCGGTCCGCCGGGTCCACAGCACCGAGCACATAGCCAGCAGGGGGCACATTCGTGGCTATCTCCGACACGCTCAGCAAGAACTCACCACCGCAGGACGCGAAGGGGCAGGGCAAGGGCATCACCCTGGCCGTCATCGCGGCCACGCAGCTCATGGTGGTCCTCGACGCGACCATCGTGAACATCGCACTGCCGCACATCAAGGACGCCCTGGGCTTCTCGACCACCGACCTGTCGTGGGTCATCAACGCCTACACGCTGACCTTCGGCGGGCTGCTGCTGCTCGGCGGTCGCGCGGGTGACATCCTCGGCCGCCGGCGGGTGTTCATCTTCGGCACCCTGCTGTTCGGGCTGGCCTCGCTGCTCGGCGGTTTCGCGCAGGACAGCACCCTGCTGCTGGCCGCCCGCGCCCTCCAGGGCATCGGTGGCGCGATCTGTTCACCGACAGCCTTCGCCCTGATCGCCACCAACTTCGAGGAAGGGCCGGCGCGCAACAAGGCGTTCGGCGTGTTCTCGGCGGTGGCCGGCTCGGGCGCCGCGATCGGCCTGCTCGCGGGCGGCCTGCTCACCGAGTACCTGAACTGGCGCTGGGTGTTCTTCGTCAACGTGCCGATCGCCGTGCTGATCGCGATCGCCGCGCCGCGCTACATCGCCGAGTCCGAGCGTCACCCGGGCCGTTTCGACCTGCCCGGCGCGCTCACCTCGACGCTCGGTCTGGTCGGCCTGGTCTACGGGTTCATCCGGGCCGCCTCGGACGGCTGGTCCGACAGTGTCACGCTCGGCTCCTTCGCGGCCGGCGCGATCCTGCTGGCCGCCTTCCTCGTGATCGAGAGCCGCACCGATCAGCCGATCACCCCGATGCACCTGTTCGCCGACCGCAACCGCACCGGCGGCCTGGTGATGATGCTCTGCCTGGCCGCGGCCATGTTCGGCATCTTCTTCTACGTGGTGCTGTTCGTGCAGGGCCCGCTCGGCTACAGCCCGCTGATGGCCGGCGTGTCCTTCCTGCCGATCAGCGTCTCGATCATCATCGCCGCGCAGATCGCGTCCACCTTCCAGGCCAAGTACGGCCCGAAGCCGTTCATGGCGGGCGGCGCGCTGCTGGTGACCGTCGGCCTCAGCTGGCTGACCCAGATGGGCAAGGACAGCGGCTACCTGGACGGCGTGCTCGGCCCCACGGTGGTGTTCGGCCTCGGCATGGGCATGATCTTCGTCCCGGTGATGCTGCTCTCCGTCGCGGGTGTCCCGGGCGAGGAGACCGGCGCCGCCTCCGGCCTGCTCAACTCGATGCAGCAGATCGGCGGTTCGCTCGGCCTGTCGATCCTGACCACGGTCTTCGCCCACTACGCCACGGCCGAGGCCGCCGTGCAGCTGCCGAAGTTCATGCAGAGCGCGAACCCGGACCAGCTGGCCTACCTCCAGCAGCACCACGAGTTCCCGCCGGGCACGGACGCCGCCAACACCGTGCTCACCCAGGGCATTTCGCACGGCTTCATCGTGGGCGCCGCACTCGCGGCGGTCGCCCTGGTGGTCGCGGTCTTCGCGATCAAGGCCAAGGCCGGCGACCTGCCGAGCGGCGACACCGCCGTCGCGATGCACTGACACCGGTACGGACGCCGGTACGACGTCGGCAGCGAGTCGACACGACGCCGGCACCGAGCCGGTACGACGCGAAGGGCCGACCGGGAGCAGCACGCTCCCGGTCGGCCCTTCGCGCTTCCGGCGCGTTCCGGCGCTTTCCGTCCCGACCCCGGCCCGACCCGGGCCCGGCCCCCGTCCCGCCCCCGCCCCCGCCCCCGTCCCAGCCCCAGCCCCGACCCCGGCCGGCTCCTACCAATCCCTGTCCTCGAACCCCGCCCGGTCGCAGGCCCGGTGGCCGACCCGCGGCGAGTCGTCCACCGGCGGCCGCTCCGCGAGGATCCGCCGGGCCCGGGCGACCGCGAGGTCGGTCGCGTACCAGGGCTGCGCCTCCCCGCGCAGGTCCTGCGCGATCAGCTGCAGCGCACAGCTGCGCTGCGGCTCGGGGAGCCGGTCCAGGGCGGGTACCGCGTCCGCCGACAGGTCCCGGACGTTGCGCAGGTCGATGGCCGCGGTGTGCGGGTCGGTCCGCAGGGCCTGCTCGTAGCGGGTGACGTTCTGGTCGGCGACGATCGCGTCCGGGCCCATCAGGCCGTACACCGCGAGGGTGAGCACCCCGCTGAGGAGAACGACGCGCGGCAGCCAGCCGGTGCTGCGGGTCAGCCCGGAGGCGATCAGCAGCAGGAAGACGACGCCCAGCCAGACCTCGACCACGAGCACCCAGAGCCGCAGCCGGGTGAGCCCGGAGGCGTCCACGTAGAACCACATCCGACCGAGCGCCGAGGCGACCACGGCCAGCGCCAGCACGCAGAGCAACCCGAGCAGGATCCGCGCCAGGCGGCGGTCGGCGACGGTGGTGCGCGGGGCCCAGCGCTTGGCGACCGCCACCACGACCAGGGTCAGCACGGTGATCACGCTGAGCTGCCAGAAGCCCTGCCGGGCGTACGCGGAGCGGCTCATCCCGGTGTTGCGCAGTACGGCGTCCGCGCCGCCGAGCACCACCACGGCCTGGAGCGCCGCGAAGACGCCGAACATCAGGTTGAGCGCGGCCAGCGGCAGCGCCCACTCCAGCCGTCGCCGCTCCCGGCCGGGCGGGACCTCGGTCCGGTCCCAGCGGCGCGGGCCGGCCGCGATGTGCGCGAAGCCCAGAGCGGTCAGCGTCCCGAGCACGAACAGCACTCCGCGCCCGGGGAGCTGGGCGAGGTCGAGGTCGGGGCTGAGGCCGCCCAGCAGGTCCGCCATGGCGGCATCGGCGCTGGCGAACAGCAGGCCGAAGACGGTCAGCAGGACGGCGGCGACCGCGAGCGCCTTGAGCACCGGGACGATCCGGTCGCGGCCGCGCAGCGAGCGCCCCTGCATGCTGAGCCGGGCCCACCGCACGGCGGGCACCGGCTGCCAGAGGATGCCGGGCAGGGCGAGCAGGACGCCCGTCCAGCGGCGGCCGCCGTGCACGGCCAGTGAGGCCAGGGCGAGTGCACCCCCGATCGCCAACAGGCCTGGCCAGGCGGCGCTCCACACGGCCGGGACGGCCAGCAGGGCGAGGGCGAGCAGGCTCCATGCGACCGTCCAGGGCCGGACCCGACGGCCCGCCGCCCGGGCGGCGAACCCCGCCCCGGCCGCGGTCGCGCCCCCGCAGATCAGCAGGTTGGCCCCCAGGCCGTCATAGAACAGCCAGGCCGTCAGCAAACCGGTGAGCAGGGCAGCCAGGACGACCCGGGGCGTGGCCCCGACCCGCCGCTCGGGGTCGCTCGCTCGCAGGCGGCTCGCTCGCTTCGGCGGCGGCGCGACAGGGGTGCCGGACGTGCCGGGCGCGCCGGGCGCGCGCCAGGGCCTGGCCGGGTCGTACAGGTCCCAGGAGCCGTACGGCCCGCCCGGCTCCGGCGACCCCGGCATCGTCCCCGGCTCCGGAGCTGGTGGCGGATCGGCCGAGGCAGGCGTGGACAGACCGGACATGGGTCCCCCTCAGTGGTCTACAGGCATGCGGAAGCCGCCCTCGGGGCAGTCCGCCGGTGGGCGCGCCGGGCGCCGCACCGCCGACTGTAGACCATTCTGAACAGGTTCAAAAGTTGCTTCTGAACGCGTTCAGAACCACCGTTCCACGTACCGCCCCCTCGACGCCCCGCCCGCTACCCCTTCACCGACCCGGCCAGCAGCCCCCGGACGAAGTACCGCTGCAGGCTGAAGAAGACGACCAGCGGCACGATGATCGACAGGAACGCCCCGGCCGTCAGCAGCTCCCAGCGGCCGCCGAGCGAGCCCGACAACTGCGCCAGCCGCACCGTCATCGGCGCCACCTCCGGTGTGCCGCCCGCGAAGGTCAGTGCGACCAGCAGGTCGTTCCAGACCCACAGGAACTGGAAGATCGCGAAGGAGGCGAGCGCCGGGGCGCTCAACGGCAGCACGATCGAGCGGAAGATCTTGAAGTGCGAGGCGCCGTCCACCACGGCCGCCTCCATCAGGTCGCGCGGCAGCTGGGCGATGAAGTTGTGCAGCAGGAACACCGCGAGCGGCATCGCGAACATCGTGTGCGCCAGCCAGACCGGCGCGTAGCTGCCCTTCAGGTCCACCGCGGGGATCAGCGTCAGCGGGCCCAGGTGCGCGCCGCTGGAGAACAGTCGCAGCAGCGGGATCAGCGCCATCTGGAGCGGCACCACCTGCAGTGCGAACACGGTGAAGAACACCGCGTCGCTGCCCCGGAACCGCACCCAGGCCAGCGCGTACGCCGCCATCGCCGCCAGCACCAGCGGGAAGACGGTCGCCGGCACGCTGATCGCCAGCGAGTTCACCAGGAAGGGCATCAGCCCGGTGGAGGCGCCGGAGCCGCCCTCGAACAGCACCGAGTGGTAGTTGCCGAGGCCGAAGTCCGGGTGGAGCAGCGCGCTCCACCAGCCGCTGGTGGTCACGTCCTGCTTGGGGCGCAGCGAGGTCACCAGCAGACCCAGCGTCGGGATCGTCCAGAGCACCGTCATCGCGATCACGAACACCGAGGCCGACGGACTGCTGAAGGCCTTGCGGACCGGACTGCCGGGGCCGCCGGCCACCCGCGGGGACCCCTTCGGGACGGACGCCTTCGAACCGGACCCCTCCGGGGCCGACGTCGTCGAGCCGGACCCCTTCGAAACGGACACCTTCGGACCGGAGGACTTCCGAAGCGAGGTCACCGCACCTCACGCTCCTTCCGCAGCTGGACGATGTTGTAGGCCACCAGCGGCAGGACCGCGAGGAAGAGGATCACCGCGAGGGCGCTGCCCCGCCCGGAGTTGAACTGCACGAAGGACTGCGAGTACATCTCGTTGGCCAGCACCTGGGTGCCGAAGTTCCCGCCCGTCATGGTGCGGACGATGTCGAAGGCCTTCAGCGTGATGATCATGACGGTGGTCAGCACCACCATCACCGTGGTGCGGATCATCGGCACGGTGACGTACCAGAACAGCCGCACCCCGCTCGCGCCGTCCAGCCTGGCCGCCTCCACCACCTCGTCCGGGATCGCCTTGATGGCTGCCGACAGCACCACCATCGCGAAGCCGGTCTGCACCCAGACCATCACCACCATCAGCAGGAAGGTGTTCAGCGGCTGCGAGAGCATCCAGTTCGGCGGGGCGTCCCAGCCCACGGCGACGGCGAGCCGGCTGAGCAGGCCGATCTGCGGCTGCCCGGGCCCGCGCGACTCGTAGACGAACTTGAAGATGATCGACGCGCCGACCAGCGAGATCGCCATCGGCATGAAGATCAGCGACTTGTAGACCGACTGCCCGCGCATCCGGTCCACCAGCAGCGCCAGCACCAGCCCCAGCCCGGTCGCCACCAGCGGTGCGACGACCAGCCACAACAGGGTGTTGACCAGGACCTCCTGGACCGAGTCGGTGGTCAGGGCCCAGCCGAAGTTCTCACCGCCGACGAACCGGGTGCCGTCGTCGTTCAGCAGGCTCAGGTACACCGTGCGGATCAACGGCACCACCAGGCCGACCGCCAGCAGCAGCACCGCCGGGCCGAGGAACACCGCGACGGCCAGCGGACGGGCCAGTCGGCCGCGGGCCCGCCCGGCGACCAGGAAGACCACCAGCAGGATGCCGAGGAATCCCGCCACGGCGCCGAAGGTGTTGCCGAACTTGACCGCCGCGTCGCCCCAGGAGCCGACCGCCAGTCTCTCGGCGGCCGGCCCGGCGACGGGTGACAGGGATCCGGGTACGGACATGGCTGCGCGTCCCTTCGGGTGCGGTGGGAAGGGGGCGGGGGGGGGGGGGGGGGGGGGGCCCCCCCCCCCCCCCCCGGGGGGGCCGGGGGGGGGCGGGCCCCCGCCCGCCCCCCCCCCCCGCCCGGGCGGGGCCCCCCCCCCCCGGGGGGGGTTCCGGGGGGGGGGGGGGGCCGGGGGGGGGGGGGGCGGTGGGGGGGGGGGGGGGGGGGGGGGGGGGGGGGGGGGGGGGGCCCCCCCCCCCCCCTCGACAGGTGGTCCTCGGGTGCGCCCTGCTCCGGCCCTGCCGCGACGCGGCGCCGGAGCGGGCCCGCGGGCCGGTTACTGCGGCCAGGCGGCGTCGATGTCGGCGGCGGTCTTCTGGATCGACTGCCCCTCGGCGAACCAGGCGGTCAGCGACTTCCACTCCTGCCCGGCGCCGACCGCGGCCGGCATCAGGTCGGAGCCGTCGAACCGGAAGGTGGCCCCGGGGTCGGTCAGCGCCTCGGCCGACAGCTTGTCGATCGGGTCGGTGTACAGGCTCTTGTCCACGCCCTGGTTCGCCGAGACCCAGCCGCTCGCGGTCCGCACCCGGCTGCTCGCCCAGTCCGAGCTGGAGAGGTAGTTCTGCACCGCCTGCACCTCGGGCCGGCCGGCGAAGGCCGCCAGGAACTCACCGCCGCCCTCGACCGGGTTCGCGACGGACGGGTTCACCGCGGGCAGGTGGAAGGCGAAGACGTCCCCGTCCGGGCCGACCTTGGTGCCCTTGGGCCACTGCGCCTCGTAGAACGACGCCTGCTGCAGCAGCATGCACTTGCCGCTCAGCACCGGCGTGCCCGCGTCCTGGAAGGTCGTGGTGGCGATCGACTTCACGTCGCCGAAGCCCGCGTTGACCCAGGCCGGGTTCTGCATCCAGTCGGCGACCGTCTTCATCGCCGTGGTGATCTTCTCGTCGGAGAACTTCACCTGGTGGCCGACCCACTGGTCGTACACCTCGCCGCCGTAGCTGCCCAGCACCACCTCCTCCAGCCAGTCGGTGGCCGGCCAGCCGGTGGCCGTACCGGAGGCGATGCCGCCGCACCACGGCCTGGGGCCGCCCGCCCTGGCGATCCGGTCGCTGAGCGCCATCAGGTCCGCCCAGGTCTTCGGCGCCTCGTAGCCGGCCGTCTTGAAGGCCTTCGGCGAGTACCAGACCAGCGACTTCATGTTGGCGCTCATCGGCGCCGCGTAGAAGGTGCCGTTGACCGAGCCGTAGGTCTTCCAGATCGGGCTCCACTTGTCCTGGTTCGCGACGGTCTGGGCGGGCGGCTTCACCACCTTGCCGCTCTTCACCATCTGCGCCAGCAGACCCGGCTGCGGGATGATCGCGAAGTCCGGGGCGTTGCCGCCGGCCACCCGCACCGGGAGCTGCGACTCGAAGTCGTTCGACCCCTCGTAACTGATCTTGATTCCGGTGCACTTGCTGAACTCGGACCAGGACTTCTCCAGGTTGTCCGACTCCGGGCTCAGGATGGAGGCGAACATCGTCACGGTCGTGCCCGAATGCCCGGCGTACGGCTGGTACTTGGCGCAGTCGCCGGACAGCGACTGGGTCGCGCCGCCCCCGCCGTCACCCGAACCGCCGGAGCTGTTGGAGCACGCCGCGGTCAGCGCCAGTGCCGCCACCAGGGCGGGTACGGCGGCCAGCCGCCGGCGGCGGGAACTCGGTTGCGGCGCGGTCGGGTTGAGGGTCAATGCGGTCCTCCTCGCCAGGGCATTGCTGCCGACGGTGGCTGAACGACATTGCGCTGTACCGGAGACGGGCCTACAGGGATCGCGGGCGGACGGCGGCCGAACTGATCGAAGACGTTAACGCAGCAGCCGCCCGGCGCCAAGGTCCACGTTCGACCTTCACAAGGCGGTGTCCCGACCGTGACCCGCGACCAGCCGGAATCCGGACCACCGCCACCAGAAGTCGAAGGCCCCGCCCGGAAACCCGGACGGGGCACATTTAATGACGCCTCATCAGATCAGTCAGAGGTGCCAGAGGCGTCAGAGAGGTGGGAGGTGGGAGGTGCCAGAGGCGTCAGAACAGCCGGATCGGCAGATCCAGCAGACTGTTCACCACCAGCGACGGACTCGGCCGGAGATCGGCGTCCGGCACCGCGAGCGACAGCTTCGGGAACCGCTCGAACAGCGCCGGCAGCGCGACGCCCGCCTCCAGCCGGGCCAGCGGCGAACCCGGGCAGACGTGCGGCCCGTGGCCGAAGGACAGGTGCCGGGTCGGGTCCCGGGTGACGTCGAACAGCTCCGCCGTCACCCCGTGCTGCAGCGGGTCCCGGCCGATCGCGTTGTACGAGACCAGCACCGGCTCGCCCGCCGGGATCACCACGTCGCCGACCGGGATGTCCGCGGCGGTGAAGCGGAACAGGAAGTTGCTGGTCGGCGGCGTCCAGCGGAGCGACTCCTCCACCACCGCGTCCCAGGACACCTGCCCCGAGCGCACCAGCTCCAGCTGGTCCGGGTGCGCCAGCAGTGCCCGCACCGCGTTGCCGATCAGGTTCACCGTGGTCTCGTGACCGGCCGCGATGATCACCCGCAGGGTGGCCGCCGCCTCCGCGTCGGTCAGCGCCCCGCCCTCGGTGTCGGCCGCCAGCAGCACGCTCGCCAGGTCCTCGCCCGGGGCGGAACGGCGCTGCGCCACCAGGTCGTTGACGAAGGCGTTCAGTCCGGCGATGGTCGCCTGGATGCCCGACGGGTCCGGCTTGATGCCGAAGAACCGCTCGTACAGGTCGCGCAGCACCCCGTGGTCCGACTCCGGCACACCCAGCAGCGAGCAGATCACCGTCATCGGCAGCGGGAAGGCGAAGGCCGTCTTCAGGTCGACCTCCGGCTCCCCCGCCGCCAGGGCGTCCAGCAGCGCGTGGGTGATCTCCTCGACGCGCGGGCGCATCAGCTCCACCCGGCGCGGGGTGAAGGCCTGCGCCACCAGCGCCCGCAGCCGGCGGTGCTCGGCGCCGTCCGTGGTCACCATGCTCGGACCGGGCACCGCCAGGCCGATCAGCGGCCAGGTCTTCGGCACCTCGCCGCGCTGGTAGGCGCCCCAGTGCGCGGCGTCCTTCACCAGCCGGGCGTCCGTCAGCAGCTCGCGCGCCGCCGCGTGCCGGGTCACCGCCCAGGCGGCCACGCCGCCGGGCAGCTCGACCGGCACCACCGGGCCGGCGGCCCGCAGCAGGGCGCCCTCGGCCGCGTTGTCACGGGCCAGCGGGTCGAGGACGATCGAGGCCTGGGCAGCGGTCATCGCAACTCTCTTTCGGACGACGGGGTGTCGACGGGGGCCGGACCCGCCGACGGTCGGCAGACGATCGGCACCGATGGGCGACGGTCCGCGACGGACGGCGACGGACGACGGGTGTCGACGGGTTCGACGGGTTCGACGGATCAGGCCGGGTGGCCCGGGGTGAACGAGACCGGCAGCGCCACCAGCCCGCGCACCCAGGCCGACGGCCGCCACACCAGCGCGTGCTCGGCGACCGCCAGCCGGAGATCCGGCAGCCGGTCCAGCAGCACCTCGATCGCAGTCGTCGCGATCACCTCGGCCGCCTCCTGGGCCGGGAACGGACAGCCGTGCTCGCCGTAGGAGTAGCTCATGTGCGCCCGGTTGCCCTCGGCCGGCCGGCCGTCGGCCTGCCGCACCGACGGGTCCGCGTTCGCCCCGGCGAAGCCCAGCAGCACCATGTCGCCCGCACCGATCCGCTGGCCGCCCAGCTGGGTGTCCCGGACCGCCCAGCGCCCGGCGAAGATCTGCGTCGGGGTGTCCTCCCAGAGCGCCTCGTTCAGCGCCTGGCTGATGCTGCGCCGACCGCCCGCCAGCGAGGCGGCGAACCGCTCGTCGGTCAGCATCAGCCGCAGCGCGTTGGAGATCCAGTACGAGGACGGCTGGTGGCCGGCGATCAGCAGCACCCGCAGGTCGCGCATCACCTCGTCGTGGTTCAGCCCGGCCTCGTGTTCCAGCATCCGCGAGGCGACGTCGGCGCCCGGGTGCTCGGCCTTCTCCTCGACCAGGGCGAGCATCAGCTCCAGCAGCCGCTGGGCGCCGGCCGGCGCGTCCGGACCGCCGTCCAGCATCGACAGCAGCGCCGCGATCAACTGCGGTGCCTGCTCCTCGTCCAGGCCGAGCACCCGGCACAGCACCAGCAGCGGCATCCGGTGCGCGTACTCGGCGACCAGGTCCGCCTCGCCGCGGCCGGCGAACTCGTCGATCAGCCCGTCGGCGATCTCCTCGGAGTGCTTGCGCAGCTCGTACGGGTCGATCCCGGCCAGTGCGTCGGTGACCGCGCGCGAACGCCGGACGTGCTCCTCGCCCTCGGCGTACAGGATCGAGGGGACGGGCGCCATCATCGGCTTGAGCGGCCAGTCTGCGGGCAGCGTCTCCCAGGCGTTCCACCGGCTGGAGTCACGGCCGAACAGCTGCGGCTGACCGGTCACCAGCTGCAGCTCGCGGTAGCCGATGACCAGCCAGGCGGGCACGCCGCCGGCCAGCTCGACCGGGGCGACCGGGCCGTGCGCGGCCCGCAGCTCGCGGTAGAGCTGGGCCGGGTCGGTCTGGAAGCGCGGCCCGTACAGCGGCGTGGCGCCGGCGTGCGCCGGGCAGCCCGGCGGCGGGGTGACGGCGGGCTCGGTCACGGGGTGCTCTCCTCGTACATCGCGGTGGGGGCCGCTGCCGGGGCGGCAGCCTCTTCGGAGCCGGTCGGGTCGGCTGCAGGGGCACCGGCCGGGTGGCCGGCCGCGTCGGCACCGGCGGCGGCACCAGCGGCACCAGCGGCCTCGACGGCCTCGGCCAGGTAGGCCTCGTCGGCACCGGCCAGGGCCGCCAGGTGGTGGACCAGTTCGATCAGCACCCGCTTGCCGGACTCGCGGTCACGCGCGTCGCAGTCCACCAGCGGCACCTCGGCCGGCAGGTCGAGCGCCTCCCGGACCTGCTCCAGGGTGTGGCTCGGCTCGCCGAAGTTGTTGCGGGCCACGATGAACGGGGTGCCGTGGTGCTCCAGCCGGTCGATCGCGTACCAGGAGTCCTCCAGCCGCCGGGTGTCGACCAGGACGACCGCGCCCAGGGCGCCGCTGAACAGCCGGTCCCAGAGAAACCAGAAGCGCTCCTGCCCGGGCGCACCGAACAGGTACAGCACCTGGCGCTCGGAGAGGGTGATCCGGCCGAAGTCGAAGGCGACCGTGGTGGAGCGCTTGCCCCAGGAACCGGCCGGGTCGATGCCCTCCCCCGCCCGGGTCATCACCTCCTCGGTGTTCAGCGGGCGGATCTCGCTGACCGAGCCGACCAGGGTGGTCTTGCCCACCCCGAAGCCGCCGACCACGACGATCTTCAGCGCGTTGTCGGCGGTCGCCCGCAGCGGAGTGCGCCCGGCGGGCCGGACGTCAGAGCCGTTGGAGGCCATGCAGCACCTGCTTCAGCGTGTCGAGGTCGGGCAGCCGGGCCTTGTTCGGCGCGAACCGGGGGTGGCGGGCGGTGACCGCCCCGGACTCCAGCAGGTCGCCGAGCAGGATCTTCACCACCGAGATGGGCAGCGCCAGCTCCGCCGCCACCTCCACGACGGCGGTCGGGGCCTCGCACATCCGCAGGATCCGGACGTGCTCCGACTGCATCCCGGGCGTCGGCTGCCGTTCGGCGACGATCAGGGTGACCAGGTCGAAGGCGTTCTCCGGGGCGCGGCTGCGGCCCTTGGTGATGGTGTAGAGGCGGTCCGGGTCGTCGTCACGGCCCGGCAGCACCGACCCGTCGGTCATATCCCCGCGCCCTCCGGTGTGGCGGCGCTCTCGTCCGCCGCCCCGTCCTCCGTGCTGCGGGCCGGGGCGCTGAGGTGGATGCCGATCTGCTCGATCAGGCCGTGCATGTTGTGGCCGACCACGCCGACGTCCGCGTCGTCGTCCGTGACCACCGCGAGGTGCGCGCCCTCGCCGGCCGCCACGATGCACAGGATGCCGCCGTGGAACTCGGTCATCGACTGCCGGACTCCGCCGCTGCCGTCGCCGAACTCGATCGAGGCGCCGTGCGCCAGGCTCTGCAGGCCGGACGCGATCGCGGCCAGCTGGTCGGCCTGGTCGTTGCCGAGCCCGGCGGTGTGACAGAGCTTGAGGCCGTCGGCGGAGAGAACCAGGGCGTGCCGGGTGCCGGGGGTTGCCGCCAGCAGGTTTTCCAACAGCCAGTCGAGGTCGCGGTCGGGGGCGCTGCTCATCAGGTGTCCTTCTCGGTGACGGGGGAAGCGTCGGGCGTGGTGTCGGTGTCCGTGGTCGGCGTCCCGGTGGAGTGCTGCTCGCCCTCCACCGGACGGGCGGCGGCCCGGCGGAACGCGCCGAACCGGGCGGCCGCGCTCGCCGCGTCGGTGCGGACGGGCTTCGCGGCCCGGTCCGCCGCCGGAGCGGTGGCCAGCGTCTGCCCGCGCCGACGCTGCGGCAGGCCGCTGTCGGTCACGCGGGCGGGAGCGGGCGGGAGCGGGGCCGCGGAGACGGGTGCGGCCGGGGCAGTGCGTGCGGTCGGGGCGGTGAGTACGGTCGGGGCGGTGAGCGCGGTCGGTGCGGCGGGCGCCGGCGGCAGGGGGGTGGGGGCCGGGCGTGCGGGGGTGAGCGCCGGGCGCGCGGACTCGGCGACCGGTGCCTGCGTCGGGACGGCCGCCGGGGTGGGCGCCGGAGCGGGGTGCGAGACCAGCTGCTGGGGGATCAGCATCACCACCCCCGTACCGCCGCGCGCCGACGGCCGGAAGGAGATCTGCAGCCCGTGCTTGCGGGCCAGCGCACCGACCACCGCGAGGCCCAGCCGGGTACCGGCGGACAGCATGGTCAGGTCCAGCGGCTCGGGGGAGACGGCCCGTTCGGCCCGGCGCAGCCAGCTGTCGCTCAGGCCGAGCCCGCTGTCCTCGACGGTGACCACCAGTCCGGCCGGCACCTCCTCGACGTAGACGTGCACCTCGGCCGGCGGGGCGGAGAAGTTGGTGGCGTTGTCCAGCAGCTCGGCCAGCGCGTGCATGACGCCCTCGGCGGCGTACCCGGCGACCGCAGCGGTGCTGGCGTTGTGCAGCCGCACCCGCTGGTAGGCGCCGATCCGGCCCAGCGCACCGCGCAGCACCGACTCCACCGCGATCGGCTTGGCCCAGCGGCGGCCCGAGCGGGCCCCGGTGAGCACCGCGATGCTGTCGGCCATCCGGCCCGCCTGGGCGGTCGAGTGGTCCAGGCTCAGCAGGTCGCCGAGCACCTCCTCGTTGTGCCGGTGCTGCATCTCGCGAAGCTCGGCGTGCATGCTCGTGGCCAGCGCCTGGACCCGCCCGGCGGCGGTCGCGCAGACCGCGAGCGCGGCGGCCCGCAGCCGCTCGCCCCGGCCGATCTCCTCACCGACGGCGCGCAGCAGCGCGTACTGCGGGTGCTTGCGGTGGGCGGCCAGCGCGCTGTCCACGGCGGCGCCGGCGCGCAGCTTCTTCACCACCTCGGGAAGGACGCCCTCGGCGATCAGGTCCAGCTCGGCGCGCTCGGCCTCGGCCCGCGCCCGCTCCGTCTCCAGGCCGGCCCGCTCGGCCGCCAGCTCGGCCCGCACCCCGGCCAGCTCGGCGTCCAGCTCGGCCCGCACCCGGGCCAGCTCGGCGTGCGCGGCGGAGACGTCCGACTCCGCCCGGGCTTGCTCGGCCCGAGCAGCGTCCCGCTCGGCCTCCGCAGCGGCGGTGCGGCCCTTGGCCGCCGCTTCGGCCTGCCGGGCGGCGCCGGCCACGACCAGCGCCGTCATCGCCTCCTGGTGCCGGTCCTCCACGTCTTCGGCCAGCCTGTGGGAGCGTTCGGTGCCGGTCGCGGCGAGGCCGACGGCTATCAGCCACAGGACGGTGACGGCGCCCACCGCGAGGGCGGTGAGCGGCTGGTGCGCGCCCAGCGCCCGGCTGACGCCGACCGGTGCGGCGACCAGCGCCAGCAGGACGGCGGCCGCCGTCAGGGCGACGGTACGGGGTGCGGGCCGTCGGCGCGGCCGGCCGTCGGGGCTGGTGGCTTCTCTCATCGGTGCGGTCCTCGGCAACGTCGGCGGGCGGCGGCACGGCGGCGGATCGGCGACGGTCGCGACCGCCGACAGCTGGTGGGGCGCATACCAGACCGCCCGGCGACGTCGCGAAACGTCTCCGGGCGGCTGATCGGTTCACGCTTGTCGGCCGATCATATCGATTCAGACATTGGCCTCAAGCGGTCAGTTGACGGGCAGTCTCCTCCATCCACGACCCGTACACCGATTCGCGACGCAACCGCCGCACGACCGAGCGGCCCGGTTCACAACCGGGGCTTCACTCCAGCGTCCGCTCGACCGCCTGCCGGACGGCGTTCGGATCCAGCCCGTGGTCGACGACCACCCGCACCCCCAGGCCCTCCCCCTCGCGGAGCACGCCGAGCAGCAGGTGCCCGACCCCGATCTCCCCCGACTTCAGCCGCAGCGACTCCCGCAGCGACAGCTCCACCGCCTTCCTCGCCCGCGCCGTGAACGGGATGTGCCCGCCCCTCGCGCCGCCGGAGCGGAACCAGCCCCGACGCTTCGGCGCCTCCTCGGGCGGGGCGTCCAACGCGCCCTCCCCGAAGACCGACTCGACCGCCTCCCGCACCGCGTCCAGATCGACCCCGATCGAGGCGAGCGCCTGCGCCTGGCCGGTCTCCCCCAGCAGACGGCGCACCGCCTGCCGAGCCGTCCCGTGGTCCAGGCCGGCCTCCGTCAGCACCCCGGCGGCCGGGTCCTCCGCCCGGCCCAGGACCGCCAGCAGGAGGTGCTCCGTGCCGACGTAGCCGTGCCGCAGCTCCCGCGCCTCCTGCTGCGCGGCGACCACGACCTGCCGCGCCGACTCGGTGAATCGCTCGAACATCCCTCAGCCTCCGTCCTGGTCCCCACCGGTACCTCGCCGGGCGTACTTCTTGTGCACCGCCTGCCTGGTCACCCCGAGGCAGACCGCGATGTCCTGCCAGGACCAGCCCTGCGACCGGGCGTTGCCCACCTGCAGGGCCTCCAGGCGGTCCGCCAGATCGCGCAGGGCGCGGACCGCCCGGAGCCCCACGGCCGGGTCACGGCTGCTCGCCGCGGCCGCGAGTTCTCCGCTCTCGCTCATGCTGTCAACTTTGGTTGACACTCGCGCGGATGTCAACCCTGGTTGACAACTCCGCCGAGGGCTCCGGCGGCAACTCCGCCGGCGACCCGGCCGACGACCCGGGCCTCAGCGGCCGCCGAACCGACGCTCCAGCGCCTCCTCGAAGGTCCCCCGGCCCACCGCCCGCTCCGGCGCCAGGTTCCCGCCCGCCCGCAGCCCGCGGCCCGCCGCCCCCGGCACCCGCAACGGCAGCAGCACCCGCCGCTTGCCCGCCGCCCGCAGGTACGCCCCGGCCAGCTCCCGGTACGTCCGCACCTGCGGCCCGCCCACCTCCGGTGCGAACCCCGCGGGCTCCTCCCCCACCAGGGCGACGACCGCCGCAGCCACCTCCCGGACGTCCACCGGCTGGAACCGCGCCCCGCCGAGCACGGGGAACACCGGCAGCTTCACCGAGGCGTCGAAGAACCTCAGCAGCAGGTCGTGGAACTGCGTCGCCCGCAGCACCGTCCACCCCAGCCCCGACTCCCGGACCACCTGCTCACAGGCGAGCTTCGTGTTGTAGTACGCCATCGGCACCCGGTCGATCCCCACGATCGACACGTACAGCAGGTGCCGGACGCCGGCCTCCCGCGCCTGCGCCACCAGCGTGCGGACCGCCGCCACGTCCGCCTTCCTCTGCGTGGTCGCACAGTCGACCACCACCTCGACCCCGGCCATCGCCCCGGCGATCCCGGCCCCGCTCACCAGGTCCCCGACCACCCACTCGACCCCGTCGTCCCCGCTCCGCGCCCGCCGGCTCAACCCCCGCACCGCCACCCCGCGCGCCACCAGCAGCCGCACCACCTCCCGTCCCAACGTCCCCGTCGCCCCGGTCACCAGCACAGTCCCGTTCACCACACCGCTCCTCTCGTCGACTGCCTTCCCCCTAGGGACCGGACACGGCCCCGATCCGTGACATCGGCGGATTCGGAGCACGAAAAGAGGCGGGGCGAGGACACGAAGTCCTCGCCCCGCCTCGGGTTTCACCTCATCGGGTGGAACCGGGGTCGATCACGATCAGCTGCAGCCGCTGGTGGAGCCGCAGCCCTCGCAGAGGTAGCAGCTGCCGGCGCGGCGCATCTTGGTGCCGCAGGAGAAGCAGAGCGGGGCGTCGGCGTTGAGGCCGAGCTGGATCTCCATCAGCTCCGTGGAGTTGTGGGCCTGCTTCGGGGCCGCCTTGGGCGCCTCGACCGCCGGGGCCGGCTTGGCGGCCACCGGGGCCGACTGGGCGAGCGACTCGGTGTCGAGCTCCTCGGCCTCCAGCGGCTCGTAGGAGCCGGTCTCCAGGTGGCGCGTGCGCTCCTCGACGGAGTGGATGCCGAGCGCCGAGCGGGTCTCGAACGGCAGGAAGTCCAGCGCCAGGCGGCGGAAGATGTAGTCGACGATCGACTGCGCCATCCGCACGTCCGGGTCGTCGGTCAGACCGGCCGGCTCGAAGCGCATGTTGGTGAACTTCGAGACGTACGTCTCCAGCGGCACGCCGTACTGCAGGCCGACCGAGACGGCGATCGAGAAGGCGTCCATCATGCCCGCGAGGGTCGAGCCCTGCTTGGACATCTTCAGGAAGACCTCGCCCAGGCCGTCGTCCGGGTAGGAGTTGGCGGTCATGTAGCCCTCGGCGCCACCGACCGTGAAGGAGGTGGTGATGCCCGGACGGCCCTTGGGCAGACGCTTGCGGACCGGGCGGTACTCGACGACCTTCTCGACCGCGGCGGGGGCCGTGGCCTCGTCGGCCTTGGTCTCGGAGTCCTTCTTCTTGGCCGACAGCGGCTGGCCGACCTTCGAGTTTTCGCGGTAGATGGCGAGCGCCTTGACGCCCATCTTCCACGCCTCGAAGTAGATCTCCTCGACGTCCTCGACGGTCGCGGCGGCCGGCATGTTGACGGTCTTGGAGATGGCGCCGGAGATCCACGGCTGGATCGCGGCCATCATCCGCACGTGCCCCATCGGCGAGATGGAGCGCTCGCCCATCGCGCAGTCGAACACCTCGTAGTGCTCGGACTTGAGACCCGGCGCGTCCACCACGTTGCCGTGCTCGGCGATGTGGGCGACGATCGCCTCGATCTGCTCGTCCTGGTACCCGAGGCGCCCCAGTGCGCGCGGGACGGTGCCGTTGACGATCTGCATCGAGCCGCCGCCGACGAGCTTCTTGAACTTGACCAGGGCCAGGTCGGGCTCGACGCCGGTGGTGTCGCAGTCCATCATCAGGCCGATGGTGCCGGTCGGGGCGAGGACCGAGGCCTGGGCGTTGCGGAAGCCGTTCTCCGCGCCGATGCGCACGACGTCCTGCCAGGTCTTGTTGGCCGCCAGCCAGACCGGGGCGTCCAGCTCGTCCACCGAGACGGCGTCGAGCGAGGCGTCCGCGTGCTGCTTCATGACCTGCCGGTGCGCGACCGCGTTGCGGGCGTAGCCGTCGTAGGGGCCCACCACGCCTGCGAGTTCGGCGCCGCGGCGGTAGGCGGTGCCGGTCATCAGGGAGGTGATGGCGCCGGCCAGGGCGCGGCCGCCCTCGCTGTCGTAGGCGTGGCCGGTGGCCATCAGCAGGGCGCCGAGGTTCGCGTACCCGATGCCGAGCTGGCGGTAGGCGCGGGTGGTCTCGCCGATCTTCTCGGTCGGGAAGTCGGCGAAGCAGATGGAGATGTCCATCGCGGTGATGACCAGCTCGACGACCTTGGCGAAGCGCTCGGCGTCGAAGGAGTCATCGTCCCGCAGGAACTTCATCAGGTTGAGCGAGGCGAGGTTGCAGCTGGAGTTGTCCAGGTGCATGTACTCGGAGCAGGGGTTGGACGCGTTGATGCGGCCGGACTCCGGGCAGGTGTGCCAGTGGTTGATGGTGGAGTCGTACTGGATGCCCGGGTCGGCGCAGGCCCAGGCGGCCTCGGCCATCTTGCGGAACAGCTTCTTCGCGTCGACGGTCTCGATGACCTCGCCGGTCATCCGGGCGCGCAGGCCGAACTCGGTGCCGTTCTCGACGGCGGTCATGAATTCGTCGGAGACGCGGACCGAGTTGTTGGCGTTCTGGTACTGGACGGAGGTGATGTCGTCCCCGCCGAGGTCCATGTCGAAGCCCGCGTCGCGCAGGGCGCGGATCTTCTCCTCCTCCTTCACCTTGGTCTCGATGAAGGCCTCGACGTCCGGGTGGTCGACGTCGAGCACGACCATCTTGGCCGCGCGGCGGGTGGCGCCGCCGGACTTGATGGTGCCGGCGGAGGCGTCGGCGCCGCGCATGAAGGAGACCGGGCCGGAGGCGTTGCCGCCGGAGGACAGCAGCTCCTTGGAGGAGCGGATCCGGGAGAGGTTGAGGCCGGCGCCGGAGCCGCCCTTGAAGATCATGCCCTCTTCCTTGTACCAGTCGAGGATCGACTCCATGGAGTCGTCGACGGCCAGGATGAAGCAGGCGCTGACCTGCTGGGGCTGCTTGGTCCCGACGTTGAACCAGACCGGCGAGTTGAAGCTGAACACCTGGTGGAGGAGGGCGTGGGTCAGCTCGTGCTCGAAGATCTCGGCGTCGTCCGCGGTGGCGAAGTAGCCGTGCTTCTCGCCGGCGGCGCGGTAGGTGAGCACCACGCGGTCGATGATCTGCTTGAGGCTCCACTCGCGCTGCGGGGTGCCGACGGCGCCGCGGAAGTACTTGGACGTGACGATGTTGACGGCGTTGACCGACCAGAAGTCGGGGAACTCGACGCCGCGCTGCTCGAAGTTGATCGACCCGTCACGCCAGTTGGTCATGACGACGTCACGCCGCTCCCAGCGGACCGCGTCGTACGGGTGCACGCCAGGAGTGGTGTGGATGCGCTCCATCCGCAGACCGCCCTTCGGGGCCTTGGCGCCCTTGGCCGCGGCCTTCTCGGACTTCGACCCGCGTGCGGAACCGCTCGTGGTGTCTGTCACTTCTCGCTCCTCCTCCTGGGCAAACGCCCGAAGTGCCCTGAAAAGTCCGGGCACCGCTGGTTCGTTCTTCCGGTGTGCGGGCAGGCGGGGACGCTGCCTGCCTTCGCACGGTTTGTAGTGTTCTGCGTCCCGTTTCCGGGCACGCCGGGGCCCCGTGGGGCCTTGTGGTGCGGCCGGGCCCCGACTGGGGCCGGTGACGCCGGCGCCTCCTAGGGCGCGGCGGCGGAGACGGACACGCGGGCGTCGTCCGTCTCCGGGGTGCGGGGCCGTTCGGCGCGGAGTTCCGCGATGGCGGCCTCGAAGTCTTCCAGTCCGTCGTAGGCCTGGTACACGCTGGCGAAGCGCAGGTAGGCGACCACGTCGAGTTCCTTGAGCGGGCCGAGTATGGCCAGCCCCACGTCGTGGGTGGTCAGCTCGGCGCTGCCGCTGGCGCGCACGCACTCCTCGACCCGCTGGCCGAGCTGGGCCAGCGCGTCCTCGGTGACCGGTCGGCCCTGGCAGGCCTTGCGGACGCCGGTGATGACCTTCTGCCGGGAGAACGGCTCGGTGACGCCGCTGCGCTTGATGACCATCAGCGCGGCCGTCTCCACCGTGGTGAAGCGGCGGCCGCAGTCCGGGCACTGCCGACGGCGGCGGATGCAGCTGCCGTCCTCGGTGGTCCGGCTGTCGACAACGCGGCTGTCGGAATGCCGGCAGAAGGGGCAGTGCACCTCGGGATCCCTCCCTGGCAGATCGTGCGGACCAGTCGAGTCTATGCGATGCGCCCCCGGCCTCGGCAAGCTGATCATGCGCGGCGACCACTAGTACTGGGCACGGAGAGGACTGTAGCCACTACATCTAGGCCTTCGGGGGAAGTGACACCCCTGGCGTGTCGACGCCGATTAGACTGCCGGAGTCGGGTTCCGGTCGAACATTTACTCGATGTACAACAAAGCCTTGATCGAGTCAGCCAACTCCCGAATAATTCACTCGAACGTGTGTTTGGCGCAACCTTTCGATAGGAGGTGCGTTGGGCTGGAAAAGGGAGAGGACAGCCGTCGAGAGGGGCCGCCGTGAACACGATCGAAAGCAACACCATCCCGGTGCAGGAACACTCCCAGTTCAAGGTGGGGCAGCGCACCACGAATCAGCAGAGCGTGGACATCAGCATGGACCGCAGCGAAGACCACCGGCTCTCCGGCACGGCCCTTTCCGGCTCCAACCGCGTGCCCGACCAGCCGATCGAACACTCCTCGGCGATGGACGACACCCACTCCTCGCCCGCCCGCGCGATGCCGGGCCGCCCGCCCGGCATCCGCACCGACGAGGCCGGGCTCACCGAGCGCCAGCGCCGGGTGATCGAGGTCATCCGGGACTCCGTCCAGCGCCGGGGCTACCCGCCGTCCATGCGCGAGATCGGCCAGGCCGTCGGCCTCTCCAGCACCTCCTCGGTGGCGCACCAGCTGATGGCCCTGGAGCGCAAGGGCTTCCTGCGCCGGGATCCGCACCGTCCGCGGGCGTACGAGGTCCGCGGCGTCGAGGTGGCGCGCCCCAACACCGCCGAGACGGCGGGCCGCCCGTCCACCTCCTACGTGCCGCTGGTCGGCCGGATCGCCGCCGGCGGGCCCATCCTGGCCGAGCAGACGGTCGAGGACGTCTTCCCGCTGCCCCGCCAACTGGTCGGCGAGGGGGAGCTGTTCGCGCTCACCGTGCGCGGCGACTCGATGATCGAGGCGGCCATCTGCGACGGCGACTGGGTCACCGTGCGCCGCCAGCCGGTCGCCGAGAACGGCGACATCGTGGCCGCGATGATCGACGGCGAGGCCACGGTCAAGCGGCTCAAGCGGGAGGACGGCCGGATCTGGCTGATGCCGCACAACCCCGCGTACGAGCCGATCAACGGCGACAACGCGACCATCCTGGGCAAGGTCGTCGCGGTGCTGCGCCGCCTCTGACGCCCCCCGGCGCCCTCGGAGACCCCCGGACACCCTCCGGCGGCCCACGGCAACGGGAAGGGGCTCCACCGCGATCCGCGGGGAGCCCCTCCGTCGTTCCCTCCCGGGCCCGCACCGACCGGGCCCGCACCGACCGGGCCCGCACCGACCGGGCCCGCACCGACCGGGGCCGTTGCCGCCCGAACCCACGCCGACCGGGCCCACGCCGCCCGGGAACGCCGGCCGGAGCACCACGGGTGGCCGGCGCATCACGGCCCGGGACGATCAGCCGGCGATCAGCCCCGCTTCACCACCGGCCGCACCGGAGCCGCCGAGGCGTCGATCGCCGCCAGCGAGCGGCGCACCTGGTTGCGGTCCGTGGTGTACCAGAACTCGGGCATCGAGGAGCGGAAGAAGCCCCCGTACCGCTTGGTCTCCACCCGCGGGTCGAGCACCGCCACCACGCCGCGGTCGTCCGCCGCGCGCACCAGCCGGCCCGCGCCCTGCGCCATCAGCAGCGCCGCGTGCGTCGCCGCGACCGCCATGAAGCCGTTGCCGCCGCGCTGTTCGACGTCCTTCTGGCGGGCGCTCATCAGCGGGTCGTCGGGCCGGGGGAACGGGATGCGGTCCATCACGACCAGCTGGCAGGCCGAACCGGGCACGTCCACGCCCTGCCAGAGCGAGAGCGTGCCGAACAGGCAGGTGGACGCGTCCGAGGCGAACTCGCGGATCAACTCGCCGAGGGTGTCCTCCCCCTGGAGCAGGATCCGCTGGTCGAGCCGTTCCCGCATCGCCTCGGCGGCGGCCTGGGCGCCGCGCATCGAGGAGAACAGGCCCAGTGTCCGACCGCCGGCCGCGCCGATCAGCTCGGCCAACTCGTCCAGCATGTCGGGCCGTTCGGGATCGCGCCCGGGGTCGGCCAGGTGCTTGGCGACGTACAGGATGCCCTGCTTGGGGTACTTGAACGGGGAGCCGACGTCGATCCCGCGCCAGTGCGGCACCGCGTCCTCGCCGAAACCGGGGCCGGGCTCGGGGTTGTCCCCGGCCGTCCGGACGTCCGGCAGCCGGGTCTCGGACGGCAGGCCGACGGAGGCGGCGACACCGTTGAAGTCCCCGCCGAGCTTGAGCGTGGCCGAGGTGAGGACGACCGAGCGCTCCTTGTACAGCCCCTCGCGCAGCAGCCCGGAGACGCTCAGCGGGGCGACCCGCAGCGAGGCGGTGCCCAGCCCGTAGCGGTCGCTGCGCTCGATCCAGACCACGTCGTACTCGGAGTCCTCCAGCAGCCGCTCGGCGGTCTCGTGCAGGGTCTCGGCCGAGGCCATCGCCTGCTTGCGGACGGCGTCCTCGTCGCTGAGCCCCTTGTCCCTGGTCTCGCCGAGCGAGCTGATCACCTGGCGGGCGGCGTCCCGGATCGCGGTGACCGCGTACGCCAGGTACTCGGGCAGTTCCTCGACCCGGCCGGGCTGGGCGGTCTCCATCAGGCCGTGGTAGTTCTCGGCCGCGGCCTGCAGGGCGTCCACGGCCTTCTCGTTGGCGAGCCGGGCGGCCCGCTTCACGGCCCGGTTGACCGCGCCGACGGTCAGCTCGGCGGTGGCCGCACCGGTGACCCGGTTGACCAGCTCGTGCGCCTCGTCCACGATCAGCAGCCCGTGTTCGGGCAGCACCGGAGCGCCCTCGATCGCGTCGATCGCGAGCATCGCGTGGTTGGTGACCACGACGTCCGCCAGCTTGGCCCGCTCCCGCGCCTTCTCGGCGAAGCACTCCTGCCCGTACGGGCAGCGGGTGGCGCCCAGGCACTCCTTGGAGGTGACCGACAGCTGGGCCCAGGCCCTGTCGGAGACGCCGGGGCTCATGTCGTCCCGGTCCCCGGTCTCGGTCTCCTCGGCCCAGTCGCGCAGCCTCAGCACGTCCTGCCCGAGCTTGCCGGTGGGCCCGCCGAGCGCGTCCACCGGGTCGAACAGGCCCTCGCCCTCGTCGCTCGGGGTGCCCTCGTTGGCCCGGTGCAGGCACAGGTAGTTGGAGCGGCCCTTGAGCATCGCGAACAGCGGGCGGCGGCGCAGCACCGGGTGCATTGCCTCGACGGTGCGCGGCAAGTCCCGCTCCACCAGCTGGCGTTGCAGCGCCAGGGTGGCGGTGGCGACCACCACGCGGTCCCCGTGCGCGAGCGCGGGCACCAGGTAGGCCAGGGACTTCCCGGTGCCGGTGCCGGCCTGGACGAGCAGGTGCTCGCCGTGGTCGACGGCGTCGGCGACGGCCTCGGCCATCCGGACCTGGCCGGGGCGTTCGACGCCGCCGACGGCCGCCACCGCGGCGTGCAGCAGCTCGGGGATCCGCGAGCGCGGGACGGCCACGGCTTCCCCGGCGTCGTCGCCGAGGTCCGCCGCCCGCTGGGATTCGGAGTCGTGGGATTCGGAGTCGTTCGTCATGACACTCCCACCCTACGGGGCGGGGGTGACAATCCGGTCCCGTTGCGCGGGCAGTCGCACGTCCACCGCCACCAACGCGTTCGGCACGGTCCCGAACCGGGCGGCGTGCGGGCGGTGCGGGCGGTCCTGGTAGCCGTCGAGGAGCAGCCGGTTGCGGTTGAGGCAGAGCCGGTCGATCCGGGGCCGGAACAGGTCGAACAGCTCGAAGCGCTCGCGCAGCTCGGGGAAGCGGTCCTGGTGGCGCAGGACCTCGGCGCGCAGCAGGGCCCAGAACTCGGTCTCGGGCAGTCCGGTCTGCGCCTCCAGCAGCGGGGCGAGGTAGCGGAAGACGCCGATGAACAGCCCGGAGTGGATGAACTGGCAGAGCCCCTGCGCCCCCTCCCGCAGCAGCACGTCGGCGACCTCGGCGGGCAGGTCGCGCAGCTCGGGCAGGTCCTGCGAGCTGAGGTTGACGTCGTCCACGAAGTCCTTGACCGCGAGCCGGGTCGGGGTGTCGCGCTCGTCGAAGACCACGATGGCGTTCTCGCCGTGCGGGGAGAAGACCAGTCCGTACCGGTAGAGGAAGTGCAGCAGGGGCGGCAGCATGGCGGCGAACAGCTGGCCGGTCCACTCGGCCGGGGTGAGGCCGGAGCGGGCGATCAGCTCGGCGGCGAGGGCCCGCCCGTCGGAGCCGGTCTGCAGCAGGGCGGCCAGGGTGCGGGCGCGCTCGCCGCCGTCCAGGAAGGGGCCGAGCGGTTCGCGCCAGATCGCGCCGAGCAGTTCCTTGTACTGGTACGGGGCCTCGGGCATCGCGCCGTAGACGGGGTGGTCGACGGTGACGGAGGCGATCTCGCCGAGGAGGATCACCCGGCACTCGTCGCGCAGGAACGGGTCGGCGTCGCGCAGGCCGTGCAGCCAGGCGGTGACGGCGGGCGCGGCCAGGGTGCGTTCGGTGGGCAGGCCGCGCCAGACCAGGGTGTTGAGGATGGACAGGGGCAGCTTGACGGTGCAGCGCTCGGGGTGGGCGGTGTTGAAGAAGGAGCGGATGGACTGCTGGGGCAGCCGTGGGTCGCCGTCCGAGGGCAGCGGGACGATCTCGCCGGAGGCGATCCAGGGCGCGAACAGGGGCAGGACCGTCTCCTCCCACTGCCAGGGGTGGACGGGCAGCAGCAGGTAGTCGTCGGCGTCCGGGCCGAGGGCGGCGCGCAGTGCCCCGACGTCGTCCAGCTCGCGGGCGTACAACTGCTCCGGGTGTTCCAGGCCGGGCACGCCCCGGTACTCGGCGAGCCGGCGGTGGACGGCGATCCAGGGCAGTGGGCGCGGGCTGCGGGCCTCCGGGGTCCAGCGGGCGGCGTCGCCGGCCGAGAAGCCGATCCGGCCCTTGTTGGGGACGATCCAGGGGTGGCCGCCCTGCCGGCCCTCCAGCGCGGTGTGGTCGAGCTCGGCGAGTTCGGCGGCGGTGAGCGCGGTGGCGAGCTGGCGGGCGTCGGAGGTCAGGGTGGCGGAGAGTTCGCGGATCAGGTGGGCGGTGGTCTCGCCGCGCATGCCGAGGGTCTGCCGGGCGTACGGCAGGAAGCGCAGCGGGTCCAGTCCGTCGGGGCGGGAGCAGCTGATCGACTCGGGCTCGACCTGCCAGCCGTCGTAGGCGCCGCGCCGGGCGGTGAAGCGGTACTCGACCTCGGGCAGCTTCAGCAGGTACTCGCCGTCGAGGGCCCCGGGCGCGGGTTTGAGCAGTTCCTCGTAGGCGAACTCGCCGAGCATCTTGGCGAGCAGGGCGCGGCCGGCCCGCTGCCAGTGCCCGGCGGTGAGGTGCGGGGGCAGGTAGAGCGGCGGTTCAGCGGCCGACGGTTGCGGCACGGGTCAGCTCCTGGGGGCGGGGGAGGACGGGGGTCTGTTCGAGGGGTGCGCTGACGGGCGGTGCCGGGACGGACGGCGCGAAGCCGGTCCAGGCGGTGCGGTCGGGCAGCCGGTGGACGGTCCGCCCGGTGACGGCGTTGAGGATCACGGCGGCGCGGTGGGCGCCGAGTCCCAGGTCGGGGGTGCCGACGCCGTGGGTGTGCAGTTCGGCGTTCTGGACGTAGAGGCCGCCGGTGAGCCCGGGCCGGGTGGCGACCCGGTGGTCCAGGTCGACGCGGTAGCGCCCGGCCTCGTCCCAGTCGATGAGGTCGGCGAGCGGTTCGAGCGCGGCCGGGCGGGCGGCCCGGTAGCCGGTGGCGAGCACGACGGCGTCGGTGCGCAGGAGGTGCTCGGCGCCGGAGTCGGTGTGCCGGCAGTGCAGTTCGAGGCCGCCGCAGGGGCCGGGGCGGGTGCCGGTGACGGCGGTGCCGGGGGTGATCTCGACCGGGGCGTCGTCGATCGGGCGGCCGATGGTGCGCTCGTAGAGGTGGTCGTGGATCTCGGCGAGGGTCTCGGCGCTGGCGGCCTTGTGGAGCTGCCACTGGGCGGTGACCAGGGCGTCCCGGACGGGTCCGGGCAGGCCGTGGAAGTAGCGGGTGTAGTCGGGGGTGAAGTGCTCCAGGCCGAGCTTGGAGTACTCCATGGGTGCGAGGGCCCGGGTGCGGGTGAGCCAGCGCAGCCGGACGCCGTCGTCCCCGTGGCGGCGGAGCAGGTCGAGGAAGACCTCGGCGCCGGACTGCCCGCTGCCGATCACGGTGATGTCCCGGGCGCCGGCCAGGTCGGCGCGGCGGTCCAGGTAGTCGGCGGAGTGGAAGGCCCGCGGGTGGTCGGCGAGGCCGGCGAAGGCGTCCGGCAGGACCGGGCGGGTGCCGACGCCGAGGGCCAGGTTGCGGGCCCGTACGGTGGACCGCCGGCCGGTCGCGGTGTCGGTCAGCTCGACCCGGTAGCAGGGCTCCTCCCCCGGTGCGGCGGCCCAGTGCAGGGCGGTGACCTCGGTGCCGAAGCGGCAGTTGGCCAGCCGCTCGGCGGCCCAGCGGCAGTAGTGGTCGTACTCGCGGCGCGGCAGCTGGAAGCGCTCGGCGAAGTAGAACGGGAACAGCCGGTCCTGTTCGCGCAGGTAGTTGAGGAAGGACCACGGGCTGGTCGGGTCCACCAGCGAGACCAGGTCGGCGAGGAACGGCACCTGCATCCGGGCCCCGTCCACCAGCATCCCGTGGTGCCAGCGGAACTCCGGGCGCTGGTCGCAGAAGAGCGTGCGCAGGCCGGGGACAGGCTGGGCGAGCGCGGCGAGCGAGAGGTTGAACGGGCCGATGCCGACGCCGAGCAGGTCGTACGGCGGCGGCGGTGCTGGGGTGTCCACGGGGTGTCCTAGGCGGGGTCGGGGCCGGGCGGACCGGCCGGGGCCGGGGGCGGATCGGTCGGGCCGGGAGGATCGGTCGGGCCGGGAGGGGTCGGGGCGGGGCGTGGTCGGCCCGGGCGGGTCGGGTGCTGCCCGGGCCGGGGCGGCGCAGCCCGGCGGGCGGGGCTACACGGCGCGGGGAGCCCGGGCCCGCACCATCAGGGCGGCGCGCTTGTCGGGCAGGTCGAGTTCGGCGGCCGCCCGGAACCCGGCCCGTTCGAAGGCCCGGACCGAGCGCCGGTTGCGGACGTCCGGTTCCGCGACGACCCGCTCGCAGGCCGGGCGGCGGCGCAGGATCCGTTCGGCGAGCGCGGCCAGCAGGACGGCCCCGAGCCCCCGGCCGCGGCTGGCGGCGGGGCCGAGCAGCAGGTGGACGCCGGTGTCGTGCGGCCGGGCCGGGTAGTGCGCGGCCAGCGGGTCGAGGTCGGCGCGGTAGACCTCCCAGTAGCTCATCGGCTCGCCGTCGAGCAGGCCGAGGCAGGGGACGCTGCGGCCGTCGCCGTCCAGCTGCGCCCGGACGTGCCGGCCGGTGGCCTCCGCCGGCCCGGCGAGCTCCCAGAAGGCCGCGACCTCGGGGTCGTTCATCCACCCGGCGAGCAGCTCCAGGTCGGCGGGCAGCCGGACCGGGCTGAGCCGGAACTCGCCGGCCGGGGTGGGGATCGCGCCCCACCCGGGCAGGTCGTCCAGCATCAGCCACCCGCCACCGGGTTGGGGATGTCCACGTAGACGGACTGGCTGGCAACCGGGCCGACCAGTTCGTCCATGCCGTTGATCCGGGTGAGCAGGTTGGCCTTGCAGGGCAGCGTGGGCGCGTCCAGCAGCAGGGCGGGCAGCGCCGAGCCGGTGGCGGCGACCCGCGGTCCGGCCAGGAACCGGCGCAGCGCGGCCAGCAGCACCGTCTCGTCGGCCAGCCGCTGGGAGCCGAGGGCGCCGATCAGGCCGAGGACGTGGTTGATCCCGAGGTAGTAGGCGAAGTGGTGGTCGATGACCGGGTCCGGCAGGAAGGTGTCGCTGTCGGCGCCGAGGCCGGGCAGCCGGGCGGTGAGCCGTTCGGCGGCGCTCTCCCGGTAGTAGTAGCCCTGGTTGTCGCGGTAGCGGCCACCGCTCGGCCAGCCGTCGGCGTCCAGCAGGACGAGGCTGTTCTGCTGGTGCGCCTCCAGGGCGATGCCGCCCCGGCCGTCCAGCCACAGGATGGGGAGCACCACGGCGTCCAGGTAGCGCAGGAACCATTCGGCCGTCACCGTCGGCAGCGGGCGGCCGCAGCGCGCGGCGAGCGTCCGCAGGGTGTCGCCGAGCCGGGAGGGCACGGTGTCGCCGGTGCCGAGCGGCTGTTCGGCGACCAGTCCGGCGACGCACAGCGCGCGCTCGGCGGGGGCGAAGGGCTGGGCGCGCAGCACGGTGTCCAGGCCGCCCGGGTCGCCGAGCGCCGGGTGGTCGACGCCGATCCAGGCCGGGTCGCGGACGATGTCGAAGCCGGGGTGGGCGGCCCGCCACTCGGCGGCCAGGCCGCTCTCCAGCAGCCGGTGCATCTCCAGGCCGCGGTGCAGTTCCTTGCGCAGGTTCTCCCGGCGGGAGTTGGTGATCCGCAGGCCGAGCGAGAGCTTGAGCATCCAGGGGGTGCCGGGCCGGTAGACGGTGCGCACCGAGGAGGTGGGGTGCCAGGGTTCGCCGGCCGGGCCGAGGTCGTGCAGCAGTCCGTCGGCGAGCAGCGCGGCGACGGCCGGACGGTGGGCGAGCTCGCGGGCCTGCCAGGGGTGCAGGGGCAGGGCTGCGGTGCCGGGCGGCAGGGCGAGGCGGCCGTCGAGCAGCCCGGCGGTGAGCCGGTCGGCGCTCTCGGCGACGGCGGATCCTGCGGCGAGCAGCTCGCGGTCCACGGCGTACCAGTGGAGTTGGAAGGAGCCGTGCAGTTCGGGCGAGTAGGCGGCGCTCTGCGCGGGGCCGAGGCCGTCGCGGCTCTTCGGGGTGGGGTGCAGCGGGTGGCCCAGCAGCAGGGACTGCTCGGCGGCGAGGAAGTGCGAGCGCTCCGGTCCGCCGGGCACGGCGGCGGTGCGGCGGTGCGCGAGGATCTCGGCGGTGCGGACGACCGAGTCGGCGACCCGGGCGGCGAGGTCGGCGACCTGTCCGGGGTCGGGTCGCTCGGCGGCCGCAGCGGCGAGCAGTGCGGCGGCGGTGACGGCGTCCACCGGGGCGTCGGCCCCCTCCGCCACGACGCCGCCCGCGCCGGCCGCGAGGGTGGCCGGACCGAAGCGGTGCCAGCCGCCGGGCGACCAGTAGCGGACCGGGGCGGTGAGCCGGGCGGCGCCGCCGAGGACGGCGATCCGCAGCCGGCCGTCCGGGCCGGGCCGGGCCCCGGTCTCCCGCATCCAGCAGCGCAACAGGGCTTCCACGGCGGCCTGTTCGGCGGCGACGGCGGGGTCGGGGTGCAGCAGCGGGTCGGGCCCGGGCTGGTGCTCCTCGCGCACGGGCTCCGCCGGCTGCGGCGGTTCGGGCGGGGCTCCGGTGAGGGCGGTGCTCAAGGCTGCTCCTTGGGGCGCGTGGGGGTGCGGACGCGCGCTGTGGTGGAGGGGTCGGCGAGCGCTCTCACCGTCGCGTCAGGTAAGGGTTACCTATCCCTGAGGGGTGATCACAAGGACGGCTCACTCATCCGGGTGAAGATCGGGGATTGTCCACCATCGGGGCGAAACGCCCTGCTGTGCCAACGAGCCGACCGGTCCCGCGTCACGGACCGGCGACCTCCTGACGGGCCCGCAACCGGGGGGCGGACACGGTCGTCCTCGTCCGCGATGGAAGACTCCAGGACGGCGGGCCCGCCCACGGCGGACCGGCCGCGCACGGACGACCCGTCACCGGACGGGCCGACACCGACCGTGCCGACACCGCACGGACGGGCCGTCACCGGGCAGGCCGACACCGGCCGGGCCCGGCACGACCCGGCGAAGACCGGCCCGGAAGAGACCGACCCAGCACAGAACCGACCGAGCACAGGGGGAAGCGCACAGATGCCTACGATCCACCGATCAGCCCTGGCCGCCGCCGTGGTCGCCGGAACCCTGCTCGCCGCGAGCGCCTGCGGGCCGGACGGCCCGGCGGGCGACGGCCCGGGCAGCGCCGCGCCGCCGCCGTCCTCGGCCGCGGCGACCGGCGGCAGCGGCGGGGGTGGCGTGATCGGCGGGATCACCCTCCCCTCCGGTCTGCCGACCAGCCTGCTGGAGGGCCTGCCGAGGAGCTGGGACGACCTGAAGAAGTGGAAGTTCGAGGACTGGGACAAGTGGGCGTCCAAGCACGTCTTCGACAACCCGGTGGTGAAGGACTTCTGGGACCCGGACACGATGGGCGACTCCAAGCCCGCCGAGCCGGCCCCGCCGGCCACCAAGCCCGCCCCGGCCACCCCCGCGCCCGCCACCGACGACGGCGTGACCGACCCCGAACCGCCGGTGGTCAACGCCGTCGCGCTGCCCCGCCCGTACACCAAGCAGCCCTCCGGCAAGGTGTTCTTCTCCGCCAAGGGCGGCCGCGGCAACTGCTCGGCGACGGTGATCGCCGACCCGCAGCACCCGGGCAGGAGCAACCTGGTCTGGACGGCCGGCCACTGCGTGCACGAGGGCAAGGGCGGCAGCTTCTACAAGGACCTGGTGTTCGTGCCCGCCTACAACAACTCGGGCGCCTCCAGCGGCGGCAAGCGCGCACCGCTGTCCGAACTGGCCCCGCTCGGCACCTGGTGGGCCGACCAGGTCACCACCTCGCCGCAGTGGATGGTCGAGGGCGGCGGCACCGGCGACGCCGCCAACCAGTACGACTTCGCCGTCATGCGCGTGCACAACCAGAACGACACCGGCAAGTCCCTGGAGGAGACGGTCGGTTCGGCCGTCCCGGTGTGGTTCGACGCCCCGCGCGACAAGCTGAACGTCTCGGCCGTCGGCTACCCGCTGCTCAAGCCGTTCGACGGCCAGGAGCTGTACAAGTGCGACGGCGGCAAGCCGACCCGGCTCTCCTTCGACGCCAAGCGCCCGACGATGCTCACGATCGGCTGCACCATGACCCAGGGCTCCAGCGGCGGCGGCTGGTTCGCCACCATGCCCGACGGGAAGACCGCCCTGGTCAGCAACACCTCGATCGGCACCCAGGACCACACCTCGCTCAGCGGCCCGTACCTGGAGACGGTCGCCAAGCAGGCCCTGGACTGGATCTCCAGGAAGCAGTAGCCGCCACCGGGGGGCGGAACGGAAACACCAGCACAGCACGGGGGACGATCCAGCATGCCGACGAACACCAGCCGGGGGCGCCGCGCCAGGACGGCCGGCGCCGCGCTGCTCGCCGCGGCCGCCCTGGCCGCGGCCGGCTGCGGCCCGGACGGTCCCGCCCGGCCGGTCGCCCCGCCCCCCGCCCTCCCCACCTCCGCGCCCACCAGCCTGGGCGACCTGACGGGCTGGAAGCTGGAGGACTGGACGAAGTACGTCGCCGACAGCAGGTTCGCCAACGAGACGGCGGCGGGCTTCTGGTCGGCCGCCCGGATGGACGCCGCCAAGCCCCGGCCCACCCCGGATTACTCGCTCACCGCCCCAGCCGCCGGCGGCGTCGAACGGGACGCCCCGCCCGCCGCCGTCCCGGCCCAGCCCCAGCCGCACCCGTACGGCCAGGCCACCGCCGTGGTCGGCCGGCTCTTCATGACCACGCCGCAGGGCGACGCGGCCTGCTCCGCCACCGTGGTCGCCGACCCGGTCAACCCCGGGCGCAGCAACCTCGTCTACACCGCCGCGCACTGCCTGCACGACGGCAGGGGCGGCGGCTGGCAGAAGAACCTGGTGTTCGTGCCCGGCTTCAACCGGGACGGCCAGGCGGCCCGCGACAAGCCGCACTCCGACGCGCAGAGCGCCCCGTACGGCCGGTGGACGGCGGTGCGCGCGCTGGTGTCGCCGACCTGGCTCCAGGAGAGCGGCGTCGGCGCCCACAACCAGTTCGACTACGGGATCCTGCGGGTGCGCGCCGAGAACGGCTCCGGCGCGTCCCTGGAGGAGACGGTCGGCGGCTCGGTCCCGGTCTGGTTCAACGCCCCGCGCGACCGGATCACCGCGGCCGCGGCCTACGGCTACCCGGCCGAGCGGCCCTTCGACGGCATGGAGCTGGACCACTGCGACTCCTCGGTCCCGCCCGGCCGCCTCTCCTTCGACCCGACCCGCCCGCCGATGTACGTGATCGGCTGCGCCATGACCGCCGGGTCGAGCGGCGGCGGCTGGTTCGTCACCAGGGACGGCAAGCCCAACCTGATCAGCGTCGGCGCGATCGGCGACCGCAGTCCGGCCGGGTACCAGGCCGGCCCTTCGCTGCAGGACCAGGCGAAGCAGGCCTTCGACTTCTTCGCCAAGAACGTCCGCTAGCCCCGTCCGCCGGCCCCGTCCGCCGGCCCCGTCCGCCGGCCCCGTCAGCGAGCCCCGTCCGCTAGCCCCCGGCCGACGGGCCCCCGGCCTAAGACCCGCGCGAGCACGCGGAGGGCCCCGGACCGCTGTGGTCCGGGGCCCTCCGTGCGCTCGCGCGTCAGCCCTGCAGGGCCACCGCGAAGTGCTCCAGCTCGGCGGCCAGCTCGGCCGCCACCTTGGCGTGCAGCAGCGTGCCCTCGCCGGTGTGCTCGGTGGAGAGCAGCTCGCCCTCCGCGTGCACCCGGGAGACCAGCGCGCCCTGGGTGTAGGGCACCAGGGCCCGCACCTCGACGGCCGGTCGCGGCAGCTCGTCGTCGATGAGCTTGAGCAGCTCCTCGATGCCCGCGCCGCTGCGGGCCGACACCACGATGGCGTGCGGCTCGCGGCGCAGCAGGCGCTGCAGCACGTGCGGGTCGGCGGCGTCCGCCTTGTTGATCACCACGATCTCCGGCACGTTCTGTGCGTCGACCGAGACGATGACCTCGCGGACGGCGGCCAGCTGCGTCTCCGGCTCGGGGTGCGAGCCGTCCACCACGTGCAGGATGAGGTCCGCGTCGGCGACCTCCTCCATGGTCGAGCGGAAGGCCTCGACCAGGTGGTGCGGCAGGTGCCGGACGAAGCCGACGGTGTCGGCCAGGGTGTAGACCCGCCCGCTCGGGGTCTGGGCCCGGCGGACCGTCGGGTCCAGGGTGGCGAACAGCGCGTTCTCCACCAGCACGCCCGCGCCGGTGAGCCGGTTGAGCAGGGAGGACTTGCCGGCGTTGGTGTACCCGGCGATGGCCACCGACGGCACCTGGTGGCGCTTGCGCTCCTGGCGCTTGGTGTCGCGGCCCTTCTTCATGTCGGCGATCTCCCTGCGGAGCTTCGCCATCTTCTCGCGGATCCGGCGCCGGTCGGTCTCGATCTTGGTCTCACCGGGACCACGGGTGGCCATGCCGCCGCCGGACGAGCCGGAGCCACCACCACCCATCTGCCGGGACAGCGACTGACCCCAGCCTCGCAGCCGCGGCAGCATGTACTGCATCTGAGCGAGCGAGACCTGCGCCTTGCCCTCCCGGGACTTGGCGTGCTGGGCGAAGATGTCCAGGATCAGGGCCGTCCGGTCGACGACCTTGACCTTGACCACGTCCTCCAGGTGGATCAGCTGGCCGGGGGTGAGCTCACCGTCGCAGACCACGGTGTCGGCGCCGCTGGAGGCGACGATGTCGCGCAGCTCCTTCGCCTTGCCGGAGCCGATGTAGGTGGCCGCGTCGGGCTTGTCGCGGCGCTGGATGACGCCGTCCAGCACCTCGGAGCCGGCGGTCTCGGCGAGCGCGGCGAGCTCCGCCATGGAGTTCTCCGCCTCCTCCAGGGTGCCGTCGGTCCAGACGCCGACGAGCACCACGCGCTCCAGGCGGAGCTGGCGGTACTCGACCTCGGTGACGTCTTCGAGTTCGGTGGAGAGGCCGGCGACCCGGCGCAGGGCGGCGCGCTCGCTGCGGTCGTACTGGTCGCCGTCGTAGTGGTGGCCGAGGTCCTCGTCGATGGCCGCGAGGTCCTCGTCCATGAGGGCTTCCGCCCGCAGACCGTCGAAGCGGCGCGGAGCGTCGGCGTGGTCGCGGGTGTCGAACGTGGAGGTCATTCTGTCCTTTGGCTCGCTGGTACGGGTGGCTCGGGGGACCGGACGGTCCCCTCAGGAGTCTGCCCAGCTGCCGCCCCGGCTACCGTCCGGGCGGGGTGAGCTACCCCTCGGGTCCTCGGGTGACACCCGGGGCTCCTGTGCCCTGGGAACGCCGCGGACCGGCCGTGAATTCCCCATGATGGTCGCACGCCCGGCGCGGGCGGGTCATCCCCATTTCACCGGAGCGCGGCGGGTCGGCCCGGCCCGACCCGCCGTACCCCGGGCCGTGGGGGGCCGGCACCCAGCCCCCGGCCCGGCGCTCGACCCCCGGCCCGGTGTCCGGCCGCCCCCGCTCCGGCGCCTACCCTCCCGCCGGGCCGTGCGGACGGCTGACGTCGAACACCCCGGAGACCCGCAGCATCGCCCGCATCAACCCCGGCAGCGCGCCCGGCGCGGGCAGTTCGACGGTGTAGGTGTGCCGGACCCGCGACTCCTGCGGCGGCTCGACCTCGGCCGACACGATGCCGACCCCCTGGGCGGAGATCGCCGCCGTGAGGTCGGCCAGCAGCCGGGGCCGGTTCAGCGCCTCGGCCCGCAGGGTGGCCCGGTGCCCGGCCGCCGGGGCGTCCTGCGGCTGCCAGCGGACCTCCAGCGCGACCCGTCCGTCGGCCCGCATCCGCTCCCCCGCCGGGCAACCGGTGCGGTGCACGGCCACCGCGCCGCCACGGATCGGGTAGCCGGCCACCTCGTCCGGCGGGACGGGCGTGCAACAGCGTGCCAGCCGTACGGTCGCCCCGGGCCGTCCGGCCACCGCGACCGGGGCGGCCCGCTTCTCGGCGGTGCGCCGGCCGGGCGGGGCGGGCTGGGCCGCGGCCGGGCCGGTGCGGACGGCCGGCGGCCGGGCCGGCGGGTCGGCCAGCCAGCGCTCGATGGCCAGCCGGGCGGCGGGGGTGCGGGCGTGCGCCAGCCATTCGGGGGCGGGGCCGGAGGGCTGGCCGCCGCCCGCCGGCAGGGTCTCGGTGAGCACCGCGATCAGGTCGCCGTCCTCCAGCACGGTGGAGAGCGCGCTGAGCCGCCCGTTGACCCGGACCCCGATACATCGGTGGCCGGTCTCCTCGCCGAGCAGGTAGGCCGCGTCCACGCAGGTGGCGCCGGCCCTCAGCTGAAGCGTTTCGCCGCCTTCCGTCACCACGGTGATCTCGCGGTCGCCGGCCAGGTCGGCGGTGAGCGCGGACCAGAAGGCGTCCGGGTCGGGCGTCTCCTGCTGCCACTCCAGCAGTCGGCTGAGCCAGCCCGGCCGGGCCGGGTCGGTGCGGTCCAGTTCGTCGGCGTCCTGGGCGGTGGCGGCCGGGGAGGGGTCGCCCAGCGCGACCACCCCGGTCTCGGCGACGTCGTGCATCCGGCGGGTGCGGACCAGCACCTCGACCACCGCGCCGCCGCTCAGCGCCACGGCGGTGTGCAGCGACTGGTAGAGGTTGAACTTGGGCGCGGCGACGAAGTCCTTGAACTCCCCGGGCAGCGGCGTCCAGCAGGTGTGGAGTTCGCCGAGCACGGCGTAGCAGTCCGCGTTCTCCTCGACCACCACCAGCAGCCGCCCGAAGTCGGCCGGCCGTGGGCCCTGCGGCCGGCCGTCCGGTCCGGGCGCGCCGGTCCGTCCGAGCAGCGCCCGGTGCAGCGAGACGCAGTGCCGGGGCCGGACGGTCACCTCGGCGGCCACGCCGGCCTCGGCCAGCTGCCGCGCCAGCTGCCGGGCGAAGGGCTCCAGCACGGTGTCCGGCCCCGCCTCGTGACCGGCCATCAGGGCGCGGGTGCGGGCGTGCTCCTCGGGGTGCAGGGTGGCGAAGACGATGTCCTCCAGCTCCGCCTTGAGCACCTGGATGCCGAGCCGTTCGGCCAGCGGGATCAGCACGTCCCGGGTGACCTTGGCGATCCGCACCTGGCTGGCCGGCTTCATGTGCCGGATGGTGCGCATGTTGTGCAGCCGGTCGGCCAGCTTGATCACCATCACCCGGACGTCGTCCCCGGTGGCGACCAGCATCTTGCGGAACGTCTCCGCCTCGGCGGCGGCGCCGAAGTCGACCTTCTCCAGCTTCGTCACCCCGTCGACCAGGTAGGCGACTTCGGGACCGAAGCTCGCGCCCACCTGGTCCAGGGTCAACTCGGTGTCCTCGACGGTGTCGTGGAGCAGCGAGGCGACCAGGGTGGTGGTCCCGGCGCCGAGTTGGGCCAGGATCATGGTGACGGCCAGCGGGTGGGTGATGTACGGCTCGCCGCTCTTGCGCTTCTGGCCGCGGTGGCTGGCCTCGGCGAGCCGGTACGCCCGGGCGAGCAGGCCGAGGTCGGCCTGCGGGTGGTGCCGGCGGTGCACCCGGACGAGCGGTTCCAGGGCGTCCGGCACCGGCGGCCGCCCGGTGGCCAGTAACGCGGCCCGGCCGGCCCGGCCGAGGGCTGCCCGGCCGAGCTCTCCGAGGGGCCTCCTGGCCCCGGCCTGCCGTACGGTCGTCGGCTGCCCCGTCAGGGACTGCCCGGCTTCGATGGTCATCGGCACCTCCGGCAACGTCGCCGGGCGCGGCCCCTCCAGAGGGGGTGATCCTGCTACCCCTCCCAGGGGTGATCGACCCGGTGGTCCATGCTACCGAGCAGAGCACGTTCCGCGACGCCGTGGTTCCCGTCCGCGACCGGTATCACCCGATCGGGGGGATTCGTCACCGCACGAATTGGGCAAACCGGGCCGTCAGCCGCGGTGCACGGACTCCCACCAGCGCCCGTCCAGCCGTCCCTCGGCCACGATCACCGCCGGCCCGGTCATCTGCACCCCGCCGTCCGGGTGCTCGGTGATGACCAGTCGGCCGCCCAGCACGTCCACGGTGTACGCGACGGACTCGCCGGTGACGGCCGGGTCGACGCCGTCCCGGCGGATGGCGGCCACCGCGACCGCGCAGGCCCCGGTGCCGCAGGAGCGGGTCTCGCCCGAGCCGCGCTCGTGCACCCGCATCGCGACGTGCCGCGGCCCGCGGTCCACCACGAACTCGACGTTGACGCCCTCCGGGTAGACGCCCTCCGGGCTGGTGAGCGGCGCGTCGACCAGCTTCCCGGCGTGGTCGAGGCTCTCCACGAAGGCCACCGCGTGCGGGTTGCCCATGTTGACGTTCAGCGCCGGCCAGCGCCGCTCGCCGACCGCGACCTCGATGCCGTCCGGCCCGGGCAGCCGGGCGCGGCCCATGTCGATGGTGACGTCGCCGGGCGTGCCGTCCTCGGCGGCCTCCGCGACCGTCGCGGTGAGCACCCCGGAACGGGTCGCGACGGCCAGCTCGCCGGGCTTGGCCAGGCCGGCCTCGACCAGGAAGCGGGCGAAGACCCGCAGGCCGTTGCCGCACATCTCGGCGATGCTGCCGTCGGAGTTGCGGTAGTCCATGAACCACTCGGCCCGGTCGGCCATCCCCCTGGCGGCCGGGTCGGCGGCCGAGCGCACCACGCGCAGCAGCCCGTCGCCGCCGATGCCGGCCCGCCGGTCGCACAGCGCGGCGACGGTCTCGGGACCGATCTCCAGCGCGCCGTCCGGGTCCGGGATGATGACGAAGTCGTTCTGGGTGCCGTGCCCCTTGAAGAAGGGGATGCCGTCGTGCCGGGGAGAGGATGTGCTCACCCTCCCGATGGTACTGAGCCGGGCGGAGGCGCTCAGCGCAGGTAGGCGACCCGCCAGACCGCGAGCGCGCACGCGGTCAGCGCGATCAGGGTGTAGACCACGATCGCCTTCCAGCCGGCCCGCTGCCCGGAGCCCCGGCGCGGCAGCCCGGGCCACGTGTAGCCCGCGTGCCGGGCGGCCATCGCGCCCCAGCCGACCGAGGCGGCGGTGAGCAGCAGCCCGAGCATCCCGACCATGGTGGCGCGCGCTCCGGCCGAGCCGAAGGCGAGCGGGAAGGCGAACATCAGCGAGCCGAGGGTGCCCATCAGGGCGATCGGCAGCGTCTGCCACCAGCGCAGTCGGCGCAGCGGGCGGATCTCCCGCTCGTGCACCGCGCCGCCGGGCGGGGTGCGGGTGTCCAGGGCGGGCACCGCGGCCGCGTACGAGGTCGGCGCCTCCAGTCCGGTCAGCACGGGGAGGTCGCCCATCGTCGACTCGTCGAACTCCTCGGCCGGCGCGGTGACGCTCCCGCTCTGACCGGGCTCGGGGCCGGTACCCGTCGACACACGGCCTCCCCTGACTGTTCGACACGAGCGGACTCGCGGCCGGGCACGGTCGGCCCGTTCGGCCGACCCCTATGGCATCGATGATGGCATGTCCAGGGGGGCGTTCCGGGCCTGACCGGGGTCGGCGGGTGATCCGTGGCCATCACGTGATCGGGCCGTGACCGCCGGTTCGTCCTGCACGCCCACCTGCGCGCGCAGGTGCACCGCCGAATTGGCCGGAACCCGTCCTAGACGGCCGGAACTCCCTGACGCTCGATCAGTTCGAGGGAGTGCCCGAGCAGCTCCGAGGGGTCGGTGCCGGCCGGTCGGGAGAGCCAGTTGATCCGGTCGTCCCGGCGGAACCAGGACTCCTGGCGGCGGGCGAAGCGCTTGGTGGCCCGGACGGTCTCGGCCCGCGCCTCGTCCTCGGTGCACTCGCCGGCGAAGTGGTCGAGCACCTGCTGGTAGCCGAGCGCCCGGGAGGCGGTCTTCCCCTCCCGGAGCCCGATCCGCTCCAGCGCCCGCACCTCGTCGAGCAGCCCGGCCTCCCACATCCGGTCGACCCGAAGCGCGATCCGCTCGTCCAGTTCGGGGCGCGGCACGGCGACGCCGATCTGCACCGCGTCGTAGACGGCGGTGTTGGTCGGCAGGTTGGCGGTGAACGGCAGGCCGGTGATCTCGATGACCTCCAGCGCCCGGACGATCCGCCGCCCGTTGCTGGTCAGGATCGCCTCGGCGGCGGCCGGGTCCAGCTCGGCCAGCCGCCGGTGCAGCACGTACGGTCCGGCCTCCGCCAGCTCGGCCTCCAGCCGGGCCCGCACCTGCGGGTCGGTGCCGGGGAACTCCATCTCGTCGATCGCCGCCCGGACGTACAGCCCGGAGCCGCCGACCAGGACGGGCGTGCGCCCGGCGGCGAGCAGCCGGTCGATCTCGGCCCGGGCCAGCCGCTGGAACTCGGCGACGCTGGCGGCCTCGGTGACGTCCCAGACGTCCATCAGGTGGTGCGGCACTCCGCCGCGCTCGTCCACGGTGAGCTTGGCGGTGCCGATGTCCATGCCCCGGTACAGCTGCATCGAGTCGGTGTTGATCACCTCGCCGTCGAGGCTGCGGGCGAGGGCGACGGCCAGGTCGGACTTGCCGGCGGCGGTCGCGCCGACGATCGAGATGACACGCGGGGTGCGGAGGCTGCTCACCGTTCCAGTCTCGCAAAACCCGCGCGGCGCCGGGGACCGGGCTGCCGGTCGCCCGCCGCGGCACGACGACGGGACCGTTCCCGGGGCCCTCCTCCGGACCGCTTCCGGCCGTTTCCCCAGGTGATGCCCGGTTTGCGAACGCCTCGCGGGGTACGGACGTTGTGCAGGGGACGGGGACCGACGGACGACAGGGAAGGGTGAGACCGCCATGGGTCTGATGGACAACCTCAAGGGCAAGGCCGAGGAGTTCAAGGAGAAGGCCGGCGAGCTGGCCGGCAAGCACAGCGACCAGATCGAGCGGGCCGTGGACAAGGCCGGCGGCGCGATCGACAAGGCGACCAAGGGCAAGTACAGCGACAGGATCGAGCACGGTGCCGGCAAGGCCAAGGACGCCGTCGGCGACTTCGCCCACAAGCCGAAGCCGGGCGAGCCGGGGCAGCCCCCGCGGTCCTGACGCGCGTCAGGACCAGGACGCCACGAAGTACCCGACCCCGTACGGCGCCTCCTGGTAGCCCAGCCGCCCGGTCAGGCCGGCGCCCTCCGCGGCGCCGGCCAGCACCTGCCAGGGCGCCCGTCCCCCGGCCTTGAGCTCGGCGGCCAGGCCCGCGTCCAGCGCGGCCAGGGCGGGCAGGTCGGCCGAGCCCAGGGCGGCGGCCAGCGCCGCGTCGTAGCCCTCGGCCCGCTCGTCCAGGTAGCCGGGCGCCTTCACCGAGCGGCAGGCGCTGCCGTCGCCGAGCACCAGCAGGGCGACCCGGTCGGCGAGCCCGGCCAGGCCCTGGCCGAGGCCGAGCATCCGGTCGGCCGGGGCGTCGGCGGGCACCGCGCAGGCGTGCGTCGGCAGGGTCACCCCGGCGCGCTCCAGCAGCCAGGCGCCGACGGTCAGCGAGGGCGCCAGCTCCGGCCCCTCGACCCGCTCCCCCGGCAGCTTGGCGACCAGCGGCACCCCGTAGCGGTGGAAGGAGCCGGCCCCGCCCTCGGTCCACACCTCGGCCTCCGGCCCGGTGCCGACCAACACGACCAGCTGCGGCCCGGCCGCGACCAGCGCCGCCAGCGCCTCGTCGCAGGCGGCGCGCAGCGCGTCCAGCTCGCTCGCCGCCCCGGCGGCGACCTCCGGGACGAGCAGCGGCGGACAGGGGCACACGGCGGCGGCTACCAGCATGTGGATCACTCTAGCCAACGACGACGGCGGCCCGGCGGGACTCGGGAGTCCCACCGGGCCGCCGGTACGGGCAGCGCGTCAGTCGCCGCAGCAGGCCCCGCCCGCCGGCGCCGCCAGGGGCAGCGCGGCCGGGGCGCCGACGGACGGCAGTCCGAGCATCACACCGGCCGGCTTGGCGGCGGGCTTGGCCTGGCGCTTCTCCCAGGCGTCACCGGCCCGGGTGCGGCGCACCGCGAGCGTCGGGCCCTCGGCCAGCAGGTGGTGCGGGGCGGCGTAGGTGATCTCGACGGTCACCATGTCGCCCGGGCGCACCGGCTCCTCGGGCTTGGTGAAGTGGACCAGGCGGTTGTCGGGCGCCCGGCCGGACAGGCGCCGGGTCTGGTCGTCCTTCTTGCCCTCGCCCTCGGCGACCAGGATCTCCAGGGTCCGCCCGACCTGCTTCTTGTTCTCCTCCCAGGAGATCTCCTCCTGGAGGGCGATCAGGCGGTCGTAGCGGGCCTGCACGACCTCCTTCGGCACCTGGTCCTCCATCTCCGCCGCCGGGGTGCCGGGGCGCTTGGAGTACTGGAAGGTGAAGGCGTTGGTGAAGCGGGCCTCGCGGACGACGTGCATGGTGTCCTCGAAGTCCTCCTCGGTCTCGCCGGGGAAGCCCACGATGATGTCGGTGGAGATCGCCGCGTCCGGCATCGCCTCGCGGACCTTCGCGATGATCCCGAGGAAGCGTTCCTGGCGGTAGGAGCGGCGCATCGCCTTGAGCACGCGGTCCGAGCCGGACTGCAGCGGCATGTGCAGCTGATGCATCACGTTCGGCGTCTCGGCCATCGCGGCGATCACGTCGTCGGTGAAGTCGCGCGGGTGCGGCGAGGTGAAGCGGATCCGCTCCAGGCCCTCGACCTGCCCGGCGGCGCGCAGCAGCTTGGAGAAGGCCTCGCGGTCGCCCAGGTCGGAGCCGTAGGCGTTGACGTTCTGGCCGAGCAGGGTGACCTCGATGACGCCCTCGTCCACCAGCGCCTCGATCTCGGCGAGGACGTCGCCGGGGCGGCGGTCCTCCTCCTTGCCGCGCAGCGCGGGGACGATGCAGAAGGTGCAGGTGTTGTTGCAGCCGACCGAGATCGAGACCCAGGCGGCGTACGCGGAGTCGCGGCGGGTCGGGAGGGTGGAGGGGAAGGTCTCCAGCGACTCCAGGATCTCGACCTGGGCCTTGCGCTCGATCGCGGCCCGCTCCAGCAGCGCCGGCAGGTGCCCGATGTTGTGGGTGCCGAACACCACGTCGACCCAGGGGGCGCGCTTGACGATGGTGTCGCGGTCCTTCTGGGCCAGGCAGCCGCCGACGGCGATCTGCATGCCCTGGTGGCGGCTCTTGACCGGCGCCAGCTGGCCGAGGTTGCCGTACAGCTTGTTGTCGGCGTTCTCGCGCACCGCGCAGGTGTTGAACACCACCAGGTCCGGGTCGCCCTCGGGCCCGGCCTTGACGTAGCCCGCCTCCTCCAGCAGCCCGGACAGCCGCTCGGAGTCGTGGACGTTCATCTGACAGCCGTGCGTGACGACCTTGTAGCTCTTCAATCCGCTCTCACCGCTCACCAGACCAGGGTACGGGCAGCCGCGCAGCGGTTTTCCCGAAGCTTCCCCGTCCCGTCCCGGGAGCCTCCCCAGCCCTTTCACCGAACATTCCCCGTCCCGTTCCACTCCCGTTCGGCCGGAGCGCCTGGCAGTATCCCTGCATGGCCCCCACCACCCCGTCCCGCCTCGGCGCCGCCGTCCGCACCGCGGCGCGCAGCCCGCTGTGGCGGACGGTGCTGGTGCTGGTGCTGCTGGTCGCCGGCTTCGGCGGCTGGTGGCTGTCGGCGGGCCGCTCGCCCGGGTACCCGCGCGGGGAGGTCCGCTTCGCCACCGGCGTGCAGCGCGGCGTCTACGACCGGTACGGGCAGTTGCTGCAGGCACACGTCTCCGGGACGATGCCGGGGGTGCGGCTGGCCCTGGACAACACCGAGGGCTCGATAGAGAACCTCAACCGGGTGATCACCGGCCGGGACACCTTCGCGATCGCCACCGCCGACGCGGTCGCCGACTACCAGGGCCCGGACAAGGGCCGGCTGCGGGCGATCGCCCGGCTCTACGACGACTACCTGCAGCTGATCGTCCCGGCCTCCTCCCCGGTGCACCGCACCGCCGACCTCAAGGGCCTGCGGGTCGGCGTCGGCCTGCCGCAGTCCGGGGTGAACCTGGTGACCAAGCGGCTGCTGGCCGCGGCCGGGCTGGACCCGGAGCGGGACATCGTCCCGGTGCCGAAGGGGGTCGGCGAGGCCGCCGACGACCTGCGCACGGGCGAGCTGGACGCGTTCTTCTGGTCCGGCGGCCTGCCCACCAGCGCGCTCACCGACCTCTCCGACCACGTCAAGATCCGGATCGTGCCGCTGAGCGACCTCTCCGAGGCCCTGCACAAGGCCGAGGGCGGCGGCACCGACGCCTACCGGGCGGCCACCATGCCCACGGGCACCTACCCGAACGCCGAGCCCAAGGACGCCGTGGCCACGGTGGCCGTGCCCAACCTGCTGATCACCCGGGACGACGCGGACCCGGACCTGGTCGAGGGCATGACCCGCGCGGTGATCGACAGCCGCGACCAGATCGGCGCCCAGGTGCACGCCGCCCAGCTGGTCGACCTGCGCACCGCCGTCTACACCGACCCGCTCCCGCTGCACACGGGCGCGGCGCGCTACTACCGCTCGGTGAAGCCCTGACGGTACCCCCGGCCCGTGACGACGCCCCGCCGGTGACGACACCCCGCCCTTGACGATGCCCCGCCCTTGACGATGCCCCGCCCTTGACGGGGCGCGCCCGGCACCGGCCACCGGGCCCGGCTACTTCTCCGGCCGCGGCACCGCCAGCGTCACCGCGAGCCCGGTCGGCTTGACCGGCGCGAAGCCCAGCGAGCCGCCGCCGGCCGCCAGCAGCGTGCGGGCGATGGACAGGCCCAGCCCGGAGCCGTCCACGTTCTGGTGCCGGGGGCTGCGCCAGAAGCGGTCGCCGGCCCGGGCCAGCTCGTCCTCGGTGAGGCCGGGCCCGGCGTCGGTGACGGTGACCGCGACCTCGTCCCGGCGCACCGAGACCCGCAGGCGCACCTCGCTGCCGGCCGGGCCGAACTTGAGCGCGTTGTCCACCACGGCGTCCAGGGCCGAGCCGAAGCCGATCGGGTCCGCCATGCCGACCGCCAGCGCCGGACCGTCCCAGCGCAGTGCGATCCCGCGCTGCTCGGCGACCGGCCGCCAGGCGTCCACCCGGGCCAGGGTGAGCTCGGCCAGGTCGGTGCGCTCCGGTTCGGGGCGGGCGTGCTCGGCGGTGGCCAGCCCGAGCAGGTCGTCCAGCACCCGGGCGAGCCGGGTGCCCTCCTCCCGTACGCCGCTGAGCTCCTCCTCGTGGCCCTCGGGCAGCTCCAGGCCGAGCACCTCGACCCGCAGCAGCAGTGCCGAGAGCGGGTTGCGCAGCTGGTGGGAGGCGTCCGCGACGAAGGCCTTCTGCTGGTCCATGGCGAGCACCACGTGGTCCGCCATCTCGTTGAAGGAGCGCGCCAGGCGCTGCAGTTCGGGCGGGCCGCCGCCGGGGGCGACCCGGGCGGCCATCCGGCCGGTGGCGATGTCGTGGGTGGCCCGGTCCAGGGTGCGCACGGGACGCAGCACCCATTCGGTGAGCCGGACGGCCAGCAGCACGGCGACGATCATCGCGGCGGCCTCGCCCGCGACCAGCACCAGCCACTTGTGCAGCACCCGGGTGCGCAGCGCCCCGGTGGGGGACTCGCTCAGCACCACCGCGACCACGTCGCCGTCGCGCACCACCGGGGCGGCGACGGTGATCGTCCGGTCCGGCGTCCACGGCCAGACCTGCGGCGGGTTGTGGCTGCGCCGCCCGTCCAGCGCCTCCTGGAAGGCCTGGGCGCCCCAGCCGGCGGTGGGCACCCGCCAGTCGGCGGGCGCGGCGGCGATCGGCAGGCCGTCGCGCTGGAAGATGCCCAGGCGCACGCCGTAGAGGTCGAAGTAGCGGCGGACCTCGGCGTCGATCGAGTGCTGTCGGCTGAGGTCCCCGGGGGCGGGCTCCGGATCGCCCTTGCGCGCCGAGTCGGCGGCGCCGGAGGTGGGCAGGTCCTGGGCGAAGCGGGCGGCGTCGTCGAGCCGGTCGACGACGACCCTGGTCTGCTCGGCCGCCGCGACCGCCGCCGCGAGCGGCAGCCCCAGGGCGGCCAGGACGCAGAGCATGAGGGCGATCAGGATGCCGAGCAGGCGGGTGCGCACGTGCGGTCAGTGCTCCGCGGGGGCGTTCGGGGCCGGGTCCGCAGCGGCGGGCGCCGGGGACTCGGGGATCAGGCGATAGCCGACGCCGCGGACGGCCTCGACCAGGCCGGGCAGCGCGAGCTTGTTGCGCAGCGAGCCGATGTGCACCTCCAGGGTGCGCCCGTTGCCCTCCCAGCCGCTGCGCCAGACCTCGCTGAAGATCTGCTCGCGCCGGTAGACCACGCCGGGGCTCTGCGCGAGCAGGGCGAGCAGGTCGAACTCCTTGCGGGTGAGCGGCACGTCGCGGCCGTCCACGCTGACCCGGCGGCGCTCCCGGTCGATCCGGATGCCGCGGGACTCCAGCGGGCCGCGCTGCTGCGGCACGGCGTCGGGCGCGGGCACCGACGCCGAGGAGGGGGCGGCGCCGCGGCGGGCCACCGCGTGGATGCGCGCGAGCAGCTCGCCCATGTCGTACGGCTTGGTGACGTAGTCGTCGGCGCCCAGGTTGAGGCCGTGGATCCGGGAGCGGACGTCGGCGCGGGCAGTGACCATGATCACGGGCACGCCGCTGCCGGCCCTGATCCGGCTGCACACCTCGAAGCCGTCGCGATCGGGCAGGCCGAGGTCGAGCAGCACCACCCGGTACGGATCGTTGCCGTCCGGCACCAGGGCGTCCAGGGCCTCGTGCCCGCTTCGCGCGTGCCGGACCTGGAAGCCGTGCCGGCCCAGTACCGCGACGAGCGCGGCGGCCACGCGTTCGTCGTCCTCGACGAGCAGCAGTCGCATCCTGTTCTCCTCCTTCCCCCACGTGATCACCGGTGATCGCCGGGCCGATCGGTCCGGCCCGGTCCTGCGCAGTATGGGCCAGCGGACGGTCCTGCGCCAGGTTCGACCGCGCACCGGGCTCGTGGGGGACGGGGAGCACCGGCGCGGATTCCCGCTGTGACATGCCCCGTCGACGCGTTCGCGAACAGTACGTACCGAGCGTGTGGCCGTTTCGTGATCCTCAAGTTCCGCTCAGATCGGCTGACGGCGCGCGGTCAGGGCTCCTATGGTCGGCCCACCGGGGGCTGCGGCTCCGCCGGTCGCGGCTCCCGGATTTGCACCACCATTGCCTCCCAAGGGAGTTGAGACTTCTCAGGTAGGCACGATCCGATACAGAGGGAGCAGGCGCGATGACCGAGAGCCCGGTCCAGGACTCCACCCCCGCAGCCGCCCCACTGGTCGTGCTGAACAACGTCAACAAGCACTACGGCGCGCTGCACGTCCTGCAGGACATCGACCTGCAGATCGCCCAGGGCGAGGTGGTCGTGCTGATCGGCCCGTCCGGTTCGGGCAAGTCCACGCTCTGCCGGACGATCAACCGGCTGGAGACCATCGACTCCGGCACGATCACCATCGACGGCCGGCCGCTGCCCGCCGAGGGCAAGGAGCTGGCCCGGCTGCGCGCCGAGGTCGGCATGGTGTTCCAGAGCTTCAACCTCTTCGCGCACAAGACCGTGCTGGAGAACGTCGTCATCGGCCAGGTCAAGGTGCGCAAGGTGCCCCGCCCGCAGGCCGAGAAGACCGCCCGGGAACTGCTGGACCGCGTCGGTGTCGGCGCGCAGGCGGACAAGTTCCCCGCCCAGCTGTCCGGCGGCCAGCAGCAGCGCGTGGCGATCGCCCGCGCACTGGCCATGAAGCCCAAGGTGATGCTCTTCGACGAGCCCACCTCGGCGCTCGACCCGGAGATGGTCAACGAGGTGCTGGAGGTCATGCGCCGACTGGCCGCCGAGGGCATGACGATGGTCGTGGTCACCCACGAGATGGGCTTCGCCCGCTCCGCCGCCAACCGCGTGCTGTTCATGGCCGACGGCAAGATCGTCGAGCAGAACACCCCCGATGCCTTCTTCACGGCGCCGCGCTCCGACCGCGCCAAGGACTTCCTCTCGAAGATCCTTCACCACTGACGCTTCGAGACCACGCGGGGCCGCCTCCGGCAACAGTGCCGATCGGCCCTGCCCGCGCACGACTTCCAGACTCCAGAGCCCGGTTGAAACCGCGGCCCAGCCCCAGGAGAACGCCCTCATGAGGACTTCCCGCACCCTCGCCGTCGCGCTCTGTGCCGTCGCGCTCACCGCCACCGCCGCCTGCGGCAAGGACGGCACCCCCGGTGCCGCCGCCAGCGCGAGCAACGCCCCCAAGCTCCCGGCCTACACGGTCAAGACGGACGCCAAGGTCGACTCGCCGGTCATCGCCGAGGCCAAGAAGCGCGGCCAGCTGATCATCGGCGCCAAGGCCGACCAGCCGAACCTCGGCTGGGAGGACGTCGCCAGCGGCGACCGCAGCGGCTTCGACATCGAGATCGCCAAGATGATCGCCGCCGACCTGGGCTTCACCCCCCAGCAGATCAAGTGGCAGACCCTGGTCTCCTCGCAGCGCGAGCCCGCCATCCAGAAGGGCCAGATCGACTTCTACGTCGGCACGTACAGCATCAACGACGAGCGCAAGAAGACCGTCTCCTTCGCCGGCCCGTACTACATCGCCGGCCAGGACCTGCTGGTGAAGCAGGACAACACCTCGATCACCGGCCCGGAGAGCGTGGGCGGCAAGAACGTCTGCACCGCCACCGGCTCGACCTCGATCAAGAACATCCAGCAGTACAACCCGAAGATCACGCAGTTCGACACCTACTCGGCCTGCGTCGAGAAGCTCCTCTCCGGCGAGGTCGACGCCGTCACCACCGACGACGCCATCCTCAAGGGCTACGCCTCCAAGTACGCCGGCAAGCTCAAGGTCGTCGGCAAGCCGTTCACCAAGGAGAACTACGGCGTCGGCCTCGGCAAGGACGACACGGTGCTGCGCAACGCCATCAGCGACGCCCTCAAGGCCCACGAGGACAACGGCGACTGGAAGAAGGCGTACGACGCGACCCTCGGTGCCTCCGGCTCCGCCGCGCCGGACGTCCCGGCCCTCGACCGCTACTGATCCGCCCTCCGCACGACATTCCCGACCCTGATTGAGAGGAGGGCCGCCGGATGGGGTTCCTGTTCGAGGACGACAACTTCGCGTTGTTCCGCGACGGCTTCCTGCAGACGATCGAGCTGAGTGCCCTCAGCGCACTGCTCGCCCTGCTGCTGGGCACCCTGCTGGCGGCCTTCCGGGTCTCCCCGGTGCCGGTCCTGCGCGCCTTCGGCACCACCTGGGTGACGCTCTTCCGCAACACCCCGCTGACCCTGCTGTTCTTCGCCGTCACCTTCGGCCTGCCGCCGCTGGGTGTGCACTTCAGCCACATGACCTTCGCGGTGCTGGCGCTCGGCGGGTACACGGCCTCGTTCGTCTGCGAGGTGATCCGCTCCGGCATCAACACCGTGCCGCTCGGCCAGGCGGAGGCCGCCCGCAGCCTGGGCATGACCTTCGGCCAGACCCTCACCCTGGTCGTCCTGCCGCAGGCCGCCCGGACCGTCCTGGCGCCGATGAGCAGCGTGTTCATCGCCCTGCCGAGGAACTCGGCGATCGCCGGCGCGTTCAGCGTCGCCGAGCTGTACAGCTCCCAGCAGACCTTCTCCGAGCGCGGCTACTCGATCTTCGCGATCTTCTTCTGGGTGGCCTGCGCCTACCTGCTGATCAGCGCGACGGTCGCCACGTTCTTCCGCTTCCTGGAATCCCGACTGGCGGTGGCCCGATGAGCGAGCGCAGCGAGCGAATCATCAAGAGGTGCGCACGGGCGAATGCCCCTGCCGAGCGCAGCGAGGTGGGCGCATGAGCGAGCGCAGCGAGCGAATCATCAAGAGGTGCGCACGGGCGAATGCCCCTGCCGAGCGCAGCGAGGTGGGCGCATGAGTCTGTTCCAGCGCCCCGCGACGGCCAGTGTCCTCTACGACACCCCCGGCCCCAGGGCCCGCTCCCGCTACCGCCTGTTCGGCGTCCTCTCGCTGATCGGCGTCGCCGGCCTCCTCTGGTACGTCTTCAGCGCGCTCGCCGACAACGGCCAGTTCGACGCGGACATGTGGGACGCGTTCCAGTACAACACCGTCCAGCAGATGATTCTGGACGGCCTGCTGGCCACCCTGAAGGCCTTCGGCCTGGCGGCGGCGTTCTCGCTCACCCTCGGCGCGCTGCTGGCCGCCGGGCAGCTCTCCGACCACCGGCCGGTCCGCTGGCTCTGCGTCGGCTTCGTCCAGTTCTTCCGGGCGATGCCGCTGCTGATCCTGATCGTCGCCCTCTACTACGCGTTCTTCGCCAAGGACCCGATGTGGGCGCTCGTGCTCGGGCTCACGCTCTACAACGGCTCGGTCCAGGCGGAGATCATCCGGAGCGGCGTCAACGCCGTCCCGCGCGGTCAGGGTGAGGCGGCGTACGCCCTCGGCATGCGCAAGACCCAGGTGATGAGCGGCATCCTGGTGCCGCAGGCCGTGCGCTCGATGCTGCCCACGATGATCGGCCAGCTGGTCGTCACCCTCAAGGACACCTCGCTCGGGTACATCATCACCTACAACGAGCTGCTGTTCATCGGCAAGAAGATCGCCAGCCAGCCGCTGAACGCCGCCGGGTTCCCCTACATCCCGGTGGTGCTCGTGATCGGTCCGATCTACATCGTCATGTGCCTCCTGCTGACCGCGCTCGCGCGCTGGATCGAGGCCCGTGGTCGTCGCGGCGCGAACCGGCGCACTTCAGCTGCTGCTTGACGGACACGCAGGTGAACTGTTGCATTGCTCTTCGTGACACCTCCCGGGAGCATCCACGCGGCATATGCGGCAGCGGTAACTGACGCCGGCCGATCGGCCGGTTCGTGCCCGGAGGTCCCCTCATGGACCCGGTGATCGTGGTCGGGGCCGGACCGGTCGGTCTGGCCCTGGCCCTCGCCCTCGCCCGGCACGAGGTGCCGACCATCGTCCTGGACGAGGGCTCCGGGCTCTGCCCCGAAGGCCCGCGCAGCCTCGTCGTCGGCGCCGACACCGCCGCCTTCCTGACCCGGATCGGCTACCCGCGGGCGGTCTCCGACTCCGCCCTCTGGGACTCCTTCACCATCTGGCGGCGCCGCCAGGAAGTGCTGCGGATCGACCTCACCGACTCGCCCACCTTCCACCTCCCCCAGCACCGCCTCCAGCGCGGCCTGCGCGACGCCCTGACCGGCACCCCGCTGATCAAGCTGGTCCCGCTCAACCGGGTCGTCGAGCTCGAACAGGACCGGGACGGCGTCAGCATCCGCACCGTGGGCACCCAGAACGGCGCCGCCACCTGGTGGCGCGGCAGCCACCTGGTCGGCTGCGACGGCGCGAGATCCACCGTCCGCAAGCTCCTCAAGATCCGCTTCCCGGGCCGGCCCGCGGTCGACCGCAACGCCATCGCCACCGTCCGGGTCGACCTGCCCTTCGACGGCGCCCGGCTGCACCGCGAGCCCCCGTGGCGCGGCGACCGCGAGGCCTCCGCCCGTCCGCTGCCGGACGGCATCTGGCGGCTCGACTGGCGGCTGCCCCCGGGGCGCCCCGCCCCCACCGAGACGGTCGACCCGCACGCCACCTGGCCGGGCATCGTCACCGGCGACACCCTGCTCACCCGGGTCACCGCCACCCTCACCGGCTGGTGCGGCGAACTCCCCCGCTTCGAGCTGCTCGCCGCCGCCGACCACACCGCCCAGCAGCGCCTCGCCGCCCGCTTCCGGGTCGGCCGCTGCTTCCTGGCCGGCGACGCCGCCCACCTGCACGGCGCGCTCGGCATGCAGAACCTCACGGACGGGCTGCGCGACGCCGACAACCTCGCCTGGCGGCTCGCCCTCGCCTGGCACCTCCACTCCGGCGGCCCGCAGCCCGGCGGCTCGCTGCTGGACGGCTACGAGGCCGAACGGCGCGGCGCGGTCGGCGCCCGGCTGCGCGCCGTCGACCAGTCCATGCCGCTGCTGCGCCCGCTGCGCGGCTGGCAGCAGACCCGGCGCTCGCTGCTGGTCGGCGGCTTCCGCAAGCACGCCCCGCTGCTCGCCGACGGCCAGCTCGGCACCGGCCGCTTCGGCGGCGCGCCCGCCTACCCGGCGGCGCCCTCCGGCGTCCCCGGGAGGGTCCCGGTGCAGCGCGGCTCGCGCGGCACCACCTCGCTCAGCGAGCTGCTGCCCGCCACCGCCCCCGGCGTGCTCGTCCCGGACCTGCCGGTGCTCGCCACCGACGGCACCCCCGACCACCTGCACGCCCGGCTCGGCGCCACCTTCCTGCTGCTGCTGGTCGCCCCCGGCACCGCCGTCTGGTCGTCCGAGCACTGGCTCGGCGCCGGGCTGATGCCCCGGCTCGCCGAGGTCGCCGCCGCCCTGCCGGTCCCCGCCGAGGTGCTGGTCACCGAGGACTACCCGGGCGCCGGCCCGCACACCGTCCTGCTGATCCGCCCCGACGGCCACCTCGTCGGCGTCACCCAGGGTGCCGTCGCCGAGGACCTGCTCGCCCTCGCCGACCGCGCCCGCGGCGGCCCGGCGACCCTCGCGCCGGCCCCGGAGTCCGAGGCCGAACCCGAGCCCTTGTCCGACCTCGAACCCCGGTCCGACCTCGAACCCCGGTCCGACCGCGAACCCCGGCTCGCCGACCGGCACGCCCCGCAGCAGGTCGACAGCCCGAGCTAGTGCCGCCGCCGACCCGTCAGCTCGCCACCGCCGTCGCGCGGCTCTCGCGGACCACGGTCACCCGGATCTGCCCCGGGTAGGTCAGCTCGGCCGAGACCTGCCGGGCGACCTCGCGGGCGATCAGCTCCGCGCCGAGGTCGTCCACCGCGTCCGGACGGACCATCACCCGGACCTCGCGGCCGGCCTGCATCGCGTAGACGTCGGCCACGCCCGGGTGCGAGCGCGCGATCTCCTCCAGTCGCGCCAGCCGACGGGCGTACAGCTCCAGCGACTCCTTGCGCGCCCCGGGCCGACCGCCCGAGCAGGCGTCCGCGGCCTGGGTCAGCACGGCCGTGACGGTCTCGGGCTCCACCTCGTTGTGGTGCGCGGCGATCGCGTGCACCACTTCCGGGGACTCGCCGTGGCGCCGCGCGAGTTCGGCGCCGACCGCCGCGTGGCTGCCCTCGACCTCGTGGGTGAGCGCCTTGCCGATGTCGTGCAGCAGCGCGGCGCGCCGCACCGGCTCCGGGTCCACGCCGAGCTCGGCGGCCATCATCCCGGCCAGGTGCGCGGACTCCAGCAGGTGCCCGAGCACGTTCTGCCCGTACGAGACCCGGTAGCGCAACGAGCCCAGGGTGCGGACGAGTTCGGGGTGCATCGCACCGACCCGGGCGTCCAGCAGGGCGTCCTCGCCGGCCCGGACGCAGCTCAGCTCGATCTCCGCGCGACTGCGCTCGTGGAGCTGCTCGATCCGGGTCGGGTGGATCCGTCCGTCCTCGACCAGCTGCTGCAGGGTGAGCCGGGCGGTCTCCCGGCGGACCGGGTCGAAGCAGGACAGCTGCACCGACTCCGGGGTGTCGTCGACGATCAGGTTCACTCCGGTGACGGCCTCGAAGGCGCGGATGTTGCGGCCCTCGCGGCCGATGATCCGGCCCTTCATCTCCTCGTTCGGCAGCCGCAGGACACTGACGGCGGTCTCCGCGGTCTGCTCCGTCGCCAGCCGCTGGATGGCGACGGCGAGGACGGACCGCGCCCGGCGCTCGCCCTCCTCCTTGGCCTCGCGCTCGATCTCCCGGACGGTGACCGCGGCCGCCAACCGGGCCGAGGCCTCGGCCTCGTGCAGGAGTTCGGCGCGGGCCTGCTCGGCGGAGAGCCCGGCGGCCCGCTCCAGGGCGGCCGCCCGGCGGGTCACCAGCGCCTCGGCCTCGGCCCGGGAGCGCTCCGACTCGGCCGCGCGTTCGGCCAGTTCGTCCTCGCGTCGGCGGAGCCTGCGCAGCTCCTCGGCCAACTGCTCCTCGCGGCGGGTGAGTTCGGCCTGCTGCCGGGCGGCCTGCTGTTCGGCCCGGTGCCGGGCCCGCTCGGCCTGGGACAGCGCGCTGCGCCGGTCCGCCCGCAGCCGTCTGATGAGCAGCCCGGCGAACACCACGAGCACGGCCAGGAGGAGAGCCGCCGAACCGGCGATCGCCGGCAGCGCGCCGCTCGGTCCGGCGCCCACCGACATCGTCATGCCGCCCACTCCTCGTCCCCTGCGCGGGCCGCCGTCCGGAGGCGCCCCGGGCACTGAAGGCGAGGCTAGGTGGGGGTCACGAAACGGTCAAGACTTGGCCTGGTCACCACCAAGAAGCCCACGAAACCGCCACTACTCCCACTCCGTTTCCGACAGGCCGCCCGGCTCCTCGTCCAACGCGGCGCGCACCACCCGGAACGCCAGCCCCTCGGAGTAGCCGCGCCGGGCCAGCATGCCGACCAGCCGCCGGGTGCGGACCTGCCGGTCCAGGCCGCGGGTGGACCGCAGCTTGCGCTCGACCAGGGCCCGGGCCGCGTCCGTCTCGTCGTCGTGGTCGACCTGGGCGACGGCCTGCTCGACCAGATCGGCGGCCACCCCCTTGGTGCGCAGCTCCTGGGCCAGCGCCCGCCGGGACAGGCCCCGGACGGCGTGCCGGGACTCCACCCAGGCGGCGGCGAAGGCGCCGTCGTCGATCAGCCCGACCTCTTCGAGCCGGGTGAGTACCTCGTCGGCGACATCCTCCGGGATCTCCCGCTTGCGCAGGGCGTCGGCGAGCTGCTTGCGGGTCTTGGCGGCGCCGGTCAGCAGCCGCAGGCAGATGTCCCGGGCGCGGGTCTCCGGATCGACCGCTTCCTCGGCTTGCTTCCGGGAGGCACGACCGGCGCGCTCCTGACCGAACAGCCCGCCGGCCGGCAGCCCGCCACCCGCAGGACCCTCGTCCGGCAGTCCCTCACCCGGCAGTCCCTCACCCGGCAGCCCCTCGGCGGAACGCCCGCGCCGGGTACGGCCCCGGCGGGCGCCGGAGCGGGTCGACGCGGCCACACCCCCGTGACCGGCCGCCTCGTCGTCGCCCCGGCCGTGGTCCGTGCCCGTCGACGCGGGGCCGGGCAGGCCCGCTCCGGGCTCCTCGGCAGCCAGGGCCGAGCGCCGGCGACGGCGGCCGGAGGGCAATTCGGAGGCTGAGACCAGCCCGAGCGCCTCGACCGAGGCCTCCGCCGGCCCCTGCCCGGGCGCCGCGCCGCGCACCGCCCGGGCCGGGGCCCGGTCGAACTCCGGCTCCCGGCCGGATGTCCTCTGCGCGGTGGACGGCCGCTCCCGCCGCCCCCGGCGGGGGCGCGACGGCGCGGGAGGCTCCGGCGCGGGCTCCGGCTCCTCCGCGACCGCGGCGAACCAGTCCGGCGGCCCGTGGTCGTCGTCCTCCGGGCCCGCCGGGCCGCCGCCCACCGTGTCGTACTGCGTCAACGGCTCAGGCCTTGGCCGCCGCCGTCTTCTTCGCCGCGGCCGTCTTGGCGACGGTCGCGGTGATCGGCTTCGCGGTTGCGTCCGCGGCCGCGGCCGCGTCAGCCTCGCCCGCAGCCGGCTCCTCGGTCTTCGGGCCGATGCCGAGCTTGCCCTTGATCTTCCGCTCGATCTCGTCGGCGAGCTGCGGGTTGTCCCGCAGGAAGTTGCGGGCGTTCTCCTTGCCCTGGCCGAGCTGGTCGCCCTCGTACGTGTACCAGGCGCCCGACTTGCGGATGAAGCCGTGCTCGACGCCCATGTCGATCAGGCCGCCCTCGCGGCTGATGCCGACGCCGTAGAGGATGTCGAACTCGGCCTGCTTGAACGGCGCGGCGACCTTGTTCTTGACCACCTTGACGCGGGTGCGGTTGCCGACCGCCTCGGTGCCGTCCTTCAGGGTCTCGATCCGGCGGATGTCCAGCCGGACCGAGGCGTAGAACTTCAGCGCCCGGCCACCGGTCGTGGTCTCCGGCGAACCGAACATCACGCCGATCTTCTCGCGCAGCTGGTTGATGAAGATCGCGGTGGTGTTCGACTGGTTCAGCGCACCGGCGATCTTGCGCAGCGCCTGGCTCATCAGGCGGGCCTGCAGACCGACGTGCGAGTCACCCATCTCGCCCTCGATCTCGGCGCGCGGGACGAGCGCCGCGACCGAGTCGATGATCACCAGGTCGATCGCGCCGGAGCGGATCAGCATGTCGGTGATCTCCAGGGCCTGCTCACCGGTGTCCGGCTGGCTGACCAGCAGGGCGTCGGTGTCCACGCCGAGCTTCTTCGCGTACTCCGGGTCGAGCGCGTGCTCCGCGTCGACGAAGGCGACCGTGCCGCCGGCCTTCTGGGCGTTGGCCGCCAGGTGCAGGGTCAGGGTCGTCTTGCCGGAGGACTCGGGGCCGTAGATCTCGACCACTCGGCCGCGCGGGATGCCGCCGACCCCGAGGGCGACGTCCAGGGCGGTCGACCCGGTGGAGATCACCTCGACGGGCTCATTGGCCTTCTCGCCCAGGCGCATCACCGAGCCCTTGCCGAACTGCCGCTCGATCTGGGCGAGCGCGGTTTCCAGGGCCTTCTCGCGGTCCGTACCTGCCATGGCTTTTTCCCTCGGGTTCTGTGCTGTGCGCTTCATCGTCATCGACGCTAGCGCGTCCCACTGACAAACGAGTCCGACCGGGCTCGGCCTGTGGAAAACTCTTCGCCGGAGAGTACAAAGAACATCTGTTCGATTCAAGCGTCGCACGTCGGGACGGTGGCGCCCCGGGTCCCGCCCCCGGGGCGCCGCCCTCGCCTCACTCCCCGTCCCCTCCGACCATCCGCCGCAGCCGCCGCGCCGCCTCCCGACGCAGCTCCCGCCGGGCCCGCCGCTGCTCGCCCCGGTCGATCCGGGGGTCGGTGGCCACCTCGTACCGCCGCACGTACGTCCCGACGAAGCCCTGCAGGGTCGCCGCCGCCGGGATCGCGATCAGCGCGCCCACCGCACCGAGCAGCGCCGCGCCCGCGATCACCGCGCCGAAGGCCACCGCCGGGTGCACGTCCACGGTCCGCGCGGTGATCCTCGGGTGCAGCAGGTAGTTCTCGACCTGCTGGTAGACCACCACGAAGACCAGCACCCAGAGCGCGTCCACCGGCTCCACGGTCAGCGCCACCAGCACCGGCAGCGCACCGGCCAGGTACGTCCCGATGGTCGGCACGAACTGCGACATGACGCCCACCCAGATCGCCAGCGCCACCGCGTACGGCAGGTCCAGCAGCGCGAACATCACCCAGTGCCCGGCGGCCGACACCACCGCGAGCAGCGCCCGGGAGTAGAGGTAGCCGCCGGTCTTGGCCAGCGCGATCTCCCAGGCCCGCAGCACCTCGCCCTGCCTGGCGGGCGGCAGCAGCGAGCAGACCGTCCGGCGCACCCGCGGTCCCTCGGCGGTGAAGTAGAAGGTGAACAGCCCGACCGTGAAGGCCTGGAAGAGCCCGCCGATCACGGAGGAGGAGACGCCCCAGACGTTGTCGGCGGCCTGCTGGGCGTAGTTCTCGATGGTGCCGGAGTCCTTGAGCAGCCGCTTCTGCAGCTCGTCCAGCGAGAGGTCCTGGTGGAAGGTCCGGTTGACCCAGCCGATCAGGTTGTCGACCAGGTGCGGCAGGTCTCCGGCGATCTTGCCCACCTGGTCGACCAGCAGCGTGCCGAGCGCGGCGAGGAACCCGGCCACCGCGACCCCGACGGCGACGAACACCAGGAAGGTGCCGACCCCCCGGCGCACCCCGCGCGCCGCCATCCGGTCGACGGCCGGCTCCAGCGCGAGCGAGAGGAAGAAGGCCACCAGCAGCATCACGAAGAGGTCGATCAGCTGCCGGAAGGCCCAGTCCGCGAGCTGGAACAGTCCGACCAGGACGAGGAACAGCACCATCGCCCTGGGCAGCCAGCGCGGCATCCCGCCGCCCCACAGGGCGCCGCCGCCCTCCCGCTCGCCACCGCTCCGGGCGTCGTCGGCGGGCCCTCCGGCGGCCCGCGCACCGTCACCGGCCCGCGCACCCCCGGCGGCCCGCACCGCCCTGTCCGAATTCTTCTGTTCTGCGCTGCTTGTCACCGGGACAGTCTGTCCCATGCCCGGAGGCCCGGAGCGGACCCCGGAGGTCAGCGCAGCAGCGTCGAGACCCCCTGGGTCTCGCAGACCACCCGCCAGACGTCCTTGGCCTCCCAGCCCGCCTCCAGCGCCTGGCGCACGGTCCGCCCGCCCAGCTCGCTCATCACGTGGTCGCTCGCGAACGACTCCGCGTACGCCTCCCCGAAGTGCGCGTGCATCCGTCGCCAGAACTCCGTCAGCCTCATGCCCCAAGTATCCCGGACCGGCCACCCGCGCCCCGGACCGGCCACCGCCCGGCCGCGTGCGCACACCCGGCCCCGCCCGGCCGCCGGCGCACACCCGACCCCGCCCGATCCGGCCCGTCTCCGCCCGGCCCCGGACCCCGCCCGGCCCGTGACCCCGTGCGCCCCCGGGCTCACCGCGGCAGTGCCAGCAGCCCCGCCCCGAAGTACTGCCGGTCCCCGCAGGCGTACGGTCCGGGCGGGCAGCCCGCCGCCGCCGTGTTCGCGAGCAACGCCGCCAGCGCGTCCGAGTCGAAGTCCGGGTGCAGTGCGGCCGCCACCGCCACCGCGCCGGTCACGTGCGCGGCCGCCATCGAGGTGCCGGCCAGCGCCGCGTACTGGCCGCCCGGCCAGTCGGAGACGATCGCGTTCTGCGGCCCGCCGTCCGGGTCGCCGCCGGGGGCGGCCAGCGAGACCCGGCCGCGCCCGAAGTTGGTGTAGGCGGACGGGTGGCCGTCCCGGTCGACGGCGGTGACGGTGACGACGCCGGGCAGCTCGCCGGGCAGCCGGACGCACTCGGTGCCCAGGTAGCGGGTCTGCGCCGGGCCGGAGACCCGGTCGTTGGGGCTGCGCTCGTCGGTCCGGGGGGCGCCGAGGTCCTGCGCGTCGTTGCCCGCCGAGGCGACCACCACCGCGCCCTTGCTCCGGGCGTACCCGGCGGCCCGTCCGACGGCGGCGGCCAACGCGGCCTGGTCCCGGTCCTCGGGGCAGTTGTACTTCCACGGGTCCGCGAAGTAGCTGTTGTTGACCGCCTTGGCGCCGTGGTCGGCGGCCCAGAGCAGCCCGCAGACCATGTTCTCGGCGTAGTACTGCCCGAGCGGTCCGAGCAGCCGGACGGCGGCGATCCGCACGCCCGGCGCGACCCCGGTGACGCCGCGGCCGTCCCGGGCGGCGCCGACGATCCCGGCGACGTGGGTGCCGTGGCCGCTCTCCCCCACTCCGGGGTCGGGCCGCCAGGCGCCGGTGCGGGCGTCGGGCCGACCGTCGGCGCAGGAGGCGGAGGCCTTCGGGTCGACGGCTGCGCGCAGGTCGGGGTGGGTGTCGTCCACGCCGGAGTCCAGCACGGCGACCAGCACCCGGTGCAGCGCCTCGGGGTCCGGCACGACGCCCGCGGGGGCGCTGTTCGGCCCCGGGGAGGCGTCGCCGGTGCGGAGCGCGGTCGCGCCGAGCATGGCGAGGTTCCAGGCGCCGCCCTCGGCGGGGTCGGGCACGGTGGCGGTGCCCGACCCGGCCGCCCGGTCGTCCCCGGCGCGGACCGCGCCGAGGGCGCCGAGGGCGTCCGCACCGACGGCCCCGTGCGCGCCCCGGTCCGCGCCCACCGTGAAGTCCCCGGCCCCGTCCACCGCCCGGGGCGGCGCCACCACCGGCGCGGTGCGGGTCGCGCCGACGGCGGCGATCCCGGGCCGGCTGCGCACCTTGTCCGCGAACCTCCCGGTCGCGTACGTCAGGACGGCCCCGATCTGCGGGTACTCCTGCACCACCTGCCCACCCGCCGCCCGGCTCTCCGCCCCGGCCCGGGCCGCCCCGGACGCGTCCTCCCGCCCGGCCAGCACCAGGTAGCTGAGGTAGGACCGCCCGGGCCCGGACACGGACGGGACGGCCCCACCCAGCACGAGGGCCGTGAGCAGCATCGCGAGCAACGCCCGGGCGGGCCCGCCGACCCGGCGGCGCCGGGCGGCGCGGGCGGGCCTGCCCGGCAGGTGCGCCTGCGCCATCGCACGGTCTCCGCTCGTCGTTCCGGTGGGTCACGAATGGATCAAGCTTCCGAATCATCACCATATGAGCGGATTGTCGTTTCTGCCCCCTGGCTTGCACCCCCCGCCTCCCGGGACGGCCCAGCCGCACCCCGCCTCCCCGGACGCTCCCGCCCGCCGGCCCCGCCCCGCGCCCGGTTGTCGGTCCCACCCGGCACCATGGGGGCATGGCGCCCCAGCACCCGATCCCGCCCGCCGACGACCCGCTCGCCGGCTTCGCCCCGACCACCCGGGCCTGGTTCACCGGCGCCTTCTCCGCCCCCACCACCGCCCAGGCCGAGGCCTGGCGCGCCATCGGACGGGACACCGACGTCCTGGTGGTCGCCCCCACCGGCTCCGGCAAGACGCTCGCCGCCTTCCTCTCCGCCCTGGACCGGCTCAGCAGCACCCCGCCGCCGGCCGAGACCAAGCGCCGCTGCCGCGTCCTCTACGTCTCACCGCTCAAGGCCCTCGCGGTGGACGTCGAACGGAACCTGCGCGCCCCGCTGACCGGCCTGCGCCAGGCCGCCGTCCGGCTCGGCCTGCCCGAGCCCGAGGTCCAGGTCGCCATCCGCTCCGGCGACACCCCGGCCGCCGACCGCCGCCGCTTCGCGACCCACCCGCCGGACATCCTGATCACCACCCCCGAGTCACTGTTCCTGCTGCTCACCTCCGCCTCCCGGGAAGCCCTGCGCGGGGTGGACACGGTGATCCTGGACGAGGTGCACGCCGTCGCCGGCACCAAACGCGGCGCCCACCTCGCGCTCACCCTGGAGCGGCTGGACGAGCTGCTGGACCGCCCGGCACGCCGGATCGGCCTGTCCGCGACGGTCCGCCCGGTCGAGGAGGTCGCCCGCTTCCTGAGCCCGCAGCGCGGCGCCGTCGTCGTCCAGCCCCCCGCCGACAAGGACTTCGACCTCTCGGTGGTCGTCCCCGTCCCCGACCTGGACGACCTGCCCGCCGCACCGGCCACCGGCGGCGCCGCCGACAGCGACCCGCAGCGACAGACCTCGATCTGGCCGCACGTCGAGGAGCGGATCGTCGACCTGGTCGAGGCGCACCGCTCGACCATCGTCTTCGCCAACTCCCGCCGCCTCGCCGAGCGCCTGTGCAACCGGCTGAACGAGATCGCCCACGAGCGCGCCACCGGCACCGTCACCCCCGGGGCGCACGCCCCGGCCCAGCTGATGGGCGGTTCCGGCGCCGCCAAGGGCGCGCCCGCGGTCATCGCCCGGGCCCACCACGGCTCCGTCTCCAAGGAGCAGCGCTCCCTGGTCGAGGAGGAGCTGAAGGCCGGCCGGCTGCCGGCCGTGGTCGCCACCTCCAGCCTGGAGCTGGGCATCGACATGGGCGCCGTGGAACTCGTCGTCCAGGTCGAGTCCCCGCCCTCGGTCGCCTCCGGCCTGCAGCGGGTCGGCCGGGCCGGCCACCAGGTCGGCGCCGTCTCCACCGGCGTCTTCTTCCCCAAGTACCGCGGCGACCTCGTGCAGTCGGCGGTGGTCACCGAGCGGATGCGGGCCGGCCGGATCGAGGCGCTGCGCATCCCGCGCAACCCGCTGGACGTGCTCGCCCAGCAGCTGGTCGCGATGACGGCCCTGGACTCCTGGCCGGTGGACGACCTGCTCGCCGTGGTCCGCCGCGCCGCGCCCTTCGCGACCCTCCCCCAGTCCGCCTTCGACGCCGTCCTCGACATGCTGGCCGGCCGCTACCCCTCGGACGCCTTCGCCGAGCTGCGCCCGCGCGTGGTGTGGGACCGGGTGGCCGGCACCGTGACCGGCCGCCCCGGCGCCCAGCGCCTGGCCGTCACCTCCGGCGGCACCATCCCCGACCGCGGCCTGTTCGGCGTGTTCATCGCCGGCACGGATCCCAAGAAAGGCGGCGGCCGGGTCGGCGAGCTCGACGAGGAGATGGTCTACGAGTCCCGCGTCGGCGACGTGTTCACCCTCGGCACCACCTCCTGGCGGATCGAGGAGATCACCCACGACAAGGTGCTCGTCACCCCCGCCCCCGGCATCCCCGGCCGGCTCCCGTTCTGGAAGGGCGACACCCTCGGCCGCCCGCTCGAACTCGGCCGCGCCCTCGGCGCGTTCACCCGCGAACTGGGGGCGCTGCAGCCCGAGGCCGCCACCGAACGCCTCAAGCAGGCCGGGCTGGACGACTGGGCCGCCGCCAACCTGCTCGACTACCTCGCCGAACAGCGCGCCGCCTGCGGCCACCTCCCGGACGACCGCACCATCGTGGTCGAGCGCTTCCGGGACGAACTCGGCGACTGGCGGATCGTCATCCACTCCCCCTTCGGCGCCCAGGTGCACGCGCCCTGGGCCCTCGCCCTCGGCGCCCGGCTGCGCGAGAAGCACGGCCTGGACCCGCAGGTCATGCACGCCGACGACGGCATCGTGCTCCGCCTGCCCGACGCCGACCTGCTCTCCCCCGACTTCGACTTCGCCGCCCCCGCCGCCCCGGCCGCCCGGCCCGGTGCGGACGAGGCCCCGGTCGGCGCCGACGCCGCCCTGTTCGAGCCCGGCGAGATCGAGCAGCTGGTCACCGACCAGGTCGGCGGCTCCGCCCTGTTCGCCTCCCGCTTCCGCGAGTGCGCCGGCCGCGCCCTGCTGCTGCCCCGCCGCAACCCCGGCCGCCGCACCCCGCTGTGGCAGCAGCGCCAGCGCGCCGCCCAACTCCTCGAAGTCGCCTCCGAGTACGGTTCGTTCCCGATCGTCCTGGAGGCCGTCCGGGAGTGCCTGCAGGACGTCTTCGACGTCCCCGGCCTGGTCGAGCTGATGGGCGACCTCGAATCCCGCGCCGTCCGCCTGGTCGAGGTCACCACCCCGGAACCCTCGCCCTTCGCCCGCTCGCTGCTCTTCGGCTACGTCGCCCAGTTCCTCTACGAGGGCGACTCCCCGCTCGCCGAGCGCCGCGCCGCCGCCCTCTCGCTGGACTCCCGGCTGCTGTCCGAACTCCTCGGCCAGGCCGAGCTGAGCGAACTGCTCGACCCGCGGGTGCTCGCCGAGCTGGAGGCCGAACTCCAGCGCCTCACCCCGGAGCGCCGGATCAAGGACGCCGAGGGCGTCGCCGACGCCCTGCGCCTGCTCGGCCCGCTCACCGAGGCCGAGTTGACCGCCCGCGGCGCCGAACCGCTCTGGGCGCTGGAGCTGGAGGCCGCCCGCCGGGTGATCCAGGTCCGGATCGCCGGTGACCAGCGCTGGGCCGCGATCGAGGACGCCGGGCGGCTGCGCGACGCACTCGGCACCCCGTTGCCGGTCGGCGTCCCCGAGGCCTTCACCGAGCCGGTCAAGGACCCGCTGGGCGATCTGATCGCCCGCCACGCCCGGACCCACGGCCCGTTCACCGCCGCCGAGGCCGCCGCCCGCTTCGGCCTGGGCAGCGCCGTCGTGACCGGCGCGCTGCACCGCCTCACCGCCGCCGGCCGCCTGGTCCAGGGCCAGTTCCTCCCGCCCACCGCCCGCCGGCACCCTTCGCCGGAAGCGCTCGGCGCCGCCCCCGTCGACCGCACCGCACCGGAGTGGTGCGACGCCGAGGTGCTGCGCAGGCTGCGCCGCCGCTCGCTGGCGGCCCTGCGCCAGGAGGTCGAGCCGGTCCCGCCGCGCGCCCTGGCCGCCTTCCTCCCGCAGTGGCAGCACCTGGCCGGCCACCGGCTGCGCGGCCCGGACGGTCTGCTCCGGGTGGTCGAACAACTGCAGGGCACCGCGCTGCCCGCATCCGCCCTGGAGAAGCTGGTCCTCCCGGCCCGGCTCGCCGACTACTCCCCCGGCCTGCTGGACGAGTTGACGGCGGCCGGCGAGATCGGCTGGTGCGGCGCCGGGGCGCTGCCCGGCAAGGACGGCTGGCTCAGCCTCCACCTCACCGAGAACGCCCACCTGCTGCGGCCCGAGCCCGTCCCGCCCGCGCTCACCCCGCTGCACAGCGCCCTGATGTCGGCGCTGGCGGGCGGCTACGGCCTGTTCTTCCGCCAACTCGTCCAGCAGCTGCCGGAGGAGGCCCCGGAGCCCGCGGTCGTCGAGGCCCTCTGGGACCTGGTCTGGGCTGGTTACGTCACCAACGACACCCTCGCCCCGCTGCGCGCCCTGCTCGGCTCCGGCCGGACGGCGGGCGCCACCGCCCACCGCGCGCCCCGGTCCACCCCGCGCGGCCGCTACGGCACCGCCGGCCGCGCCCTGGGCCGCCCCGGCGGCGCCCTGCGCAGCGGCCCGCCGACGGTGGCCGGGCGCTGGTCGCTGCTGCCCGCCCTCGCCGCCGACCCGACGGTCCGGGCCACCGCGCAGGCGCAGAACCTGCTGGACCGGCACGGTCTGCTCACCAGGGGGGCGGTCGCGGCCGAGCGGGTGCCCGGCGGCTTCGCCGGGGTCTACCGGGTGCTGGCGGCGATGGAGGAGCGCGGACGGGCCCGTCGGGGCTACTTCGTCGAGGGCCTGGGCGGCGCCCAGTTCGCCATGGAGGGCGCGGCCGACCGGCTGCGCTCGGTCAACGGCCGGTTGGAGCGCACCGCGGCCACCGAGTGGCCGGCCGCCCCGGCCACCGAGCCGCCGCAGACGCTGGTGCTGGCCGCCGCCGACCCGGCGAACGCCTACGGCGCCGCGCTGCCCTGGCCCGAGCCGCCCACCGCCCCCGGCGGCAAGGAGTCCACGGCCCACCGTCCGGGCCGCAAGGCGGGCGCCCTGGTGGTCCTGGTGGACGGCGAGCTGGCGCTGTACGTGGAGCGCGGCGGCAAGTCCCTGCTGGCCTGGCCGGAGGACGGGGGCACCCGGGCGCTCGCGGCGGGAGCACTGGCCGCCGCCGTCCGCGGGGGCGCGCTCGGCAGCGTCACGGTGGAGCGGGCCAACGGCGAGCCCGCCCTCGGTTCGGAGCTCGGCCGCGCCCTGGAGGAGGCGGGCTTCCACGCCACCCCGCGCGGCCTGCGCCTGCGGCCGTAGTCCGTCGGCGCACCCGCCCCCGGACACGGCGGAGGCCGCGGGGTCCCGGACCCCGCGGCCTCCGGCCACGTCGAATCACCCGATCGGCGGCGGTTGTGCCTCCACCGGTCGTACTGCCTCAGTGCTCCGGCGACGGGCCGGTCCGGTCGCGTTCCGGTCGGCGTGGACCGGGATGAGGCCGAGGCCCCAGCCTCCGGCCGCGAGCAGCCCCAGCGCCGCACCGTCGACCGCCTGTCCCCGGACGACCAGGAGCCACCAGGCGAGCCCGGCCGCCACTGCCGCCAGGACCCACCGCACCGGACGCCGTTTCCGGAGCAACAACCGCGCCCGCGCCCGTATTCGGGCTGCCGGGCGCATCTTCGCGTCTCTCCGCACGATCGCCCTCCCTTCGCTCGCCCCGGGCGGCGATGCCCGGGTCGAGGCCGGGATCAGGCGGCGACCACGTCCATCGCGGCGGCCTTGGGCGACATGTTCGCCCGGTCGGTGCCGGGGGCGGGAAGCGGAACCGGTTCGAGTACCGGCCTCAGCAGATCACCTTCGGAGAGGGTGGCCATCGCCGCAAGTTCGGCGAGCGACAGTTCGTCGCTGACCTCGCGCATGACCTCGGACATCCGGACGTCGAGTGCGTCGCAGATGGCGGAGAGCAGCTCCGAGGAGGCCTCCTTCTGTCCGCGCTCGACCTCGGAGAGGTACCCGAGCGAAACCCTGGCGGCCGCCGACACCTCGCGGAGTGTGCGGCCCTGGCGCTGGCGCTGCCGACGCAGTACATCGCCCAGTAGGCGACGGAGCAGGATCATCGGTGCCTCCCTCCTCGGACTGCGGATCGAGATGTCACGCCCCCACCGTACCGCCTTGCCCGCTTCGCGTGCGGGGACCCTGGTCGTGTTCACTCTGGGCTGCAAGGCTGTCCCCCTCCTCGTTCCGGTGTCGTACCCGGGTTCGCGGGCCCCTCGTGGTACCCGTCGCGGCCCACCCGGCCACCGTCACGCAACTCGTTCGCCACCTGGTTTCTGCCCAACCAGGCTGTTGGATGTAACACGATCCTCCAGCTGTGCCATACCCGGGCGCCAGATCGGCAGATCTCGGTTCGGTGGAGATCCGTCGGAGGGGCCCCTACCGTGCGAGCCGGCCGACGAGCAGCTCCAGTGCGGCGGTCACCGCTCCGTGACGGATTGTGGCACGGCCGCCCGACAGCAGGAGCGAACTGACCAGAGTTCCCCCCGGGCCGGCGACCGCCAGGTGTACGGTGCCCACCGGCTGTCCGTCCTGCGGGTCCGGACCGGCCACCCCGGTCGTCGCGAGCCCGTACGTGGCCCCCAGCAGCCCCCGCACGCCCTCGGCCATCTGCCGGGCCACCACCGGGTGGACGGGCCCGTGGACGTCCAGCAGGCCCTCGTCCACACCGAGCACGGAGGCCTTGAGCTCGGTCGCGTACGCCGTGACGGAACCCCGGAAGGTCGCGGAGGCCCCGGGGACGTCCACCAGCGCGGCGGCCAGCAGACCGCCGGTCAGCGACTCCGCGACGGCCAGCGTGCCGCCCTCGGCCCGCAGCGCGGCGTGCGCCCGCTCCGCCAGCCGGTAGTCGTGCTCCGCCACCCGGTCCCCCCTGTCGCTCAACGGCCCGCGCGTTCCGCGGCCTGTCCCTCGCGGCGCAGCCGCAGCGCCTGTCCGACGTAGTCCAGCGCGGTGCCGACGGTCAGCAGCACCGCCAGTCCCATCAGCACGGCCCGCCCGGTGGCCAGCCACCCGGTCAGGGCCAGGACGTACATGCCGACCGCGGTGCCCTGGGTCAGCGTCTTGAGCTTGCCGCCGCGGCTGGCCGGGATGACCCCGTAGCGGATCACCCAGAACCGCATCAGCGTGATGCCCAGCTCCCGGGCCAGGATCACCACGGTGACCCACCAGGGCAGGTCGCCGAGCAGCGAGAGGCCGATCAGCGCGGAGCCCATGATCGCCTTGTCCGCGATCGGATCGGCGATCTTCCCGAAGTCGGTGACCAGGCCCTTGCGGCGGGCCAGTTCCCCGTCGAACAGGTCGGTGATCATCGCGATGGCGAACGCGGCCCAGGCGACCGAGCGCCACTTGGGGTTGTGCCCGCCGTCGGCGAACAGCAGCAGCACGAAGACCGGGACCAGCAGCACCCGGACCATCGTGAGCACGTTGGCGATGTTCCAGATCCCCGGGGTCGCCGGCGCCGCGGCCACCGGTCTGCCCGGGTGGGCCGCGGCCGGGGCGCCGGGCCCCTTGGTCATTCCCCGGCTCCCGGGACCGAACGGAGCCGCACCTGCTCCAGCGCCTCGGCGATCAGGTCGACGCCCTCGCTGGCGACCACCTTGGCCCGCCAGAACTGCCCCACCTCGGGGGCTTCGACGCCCTCCAGGGTGGTCAGACCGTCGGTCTCCGGGGCCTGGTGGCCGGCCCGGCCCTCGACCACGCCGTCCTCGATCGACTCGATCAGCACCTCGACCTCGGTGCCGATCCGCTGCTCGGCCCGCTGGGCGGTCATCTCCTCGGCCAGTCGGCTCAGCCGGTCCAGCCGCTCGGCGATCACGTCGGCGTCGAGCTTGCCGTCGTAGGTCGCGGCCTCGGTGCCGTCCTCGTCGGAGTAGCCGAAGACGCCGATCGCGTCCAGCCCGGCGTGGGTGACGAAGCGCTCCAGCTCCGCGAAGTCCTCCGCGGTCTCGCCGGGGAAGCCGACGATGAAGTTGGACCGGGCGCCGGCCTGCGGGGCCTTGTCGCGGATGGTGCCCAGCAGCTCCAGGAACTGGTCGGTGGAGCCGAAGCGGCGCATCCGGCGCAGCACGGCGGGCGCCGAGTGCTGGAAGGACAGGTCGAAGTAGGGCACCACGTCGGTGGTGCCGGTCATCGCGTCGATCAGGCCCGGGCGCATCTCGGCCGGCTGCAGGTAGGAGACCCGCACCCGCTCGACGCCCTCGATCGCGGAGATCTCGCCGAGCAGCGTCTCCAGCAGCCGGATGTCGCCGAGGTCCTTGCCGTACGAGGTGTTGTTCTCGCTGACCAGGACGATCTCGCGGACGCCCTGCCCGGCCAGCCACTGGGCCTCGTGCAGCACGTCGGAGGGGCGGCGGGAGATGAACGAGCCGCGGAAGGCCGGGATGGCGCAGAAGGAGCAGCGGCGGTCGCAGCCGGAGGCGAGCTTGACCGAGGCGACCGGGTTGTCGTCCAGGCGCTTGCGCAGGGTGCGCGGGCCGGAGGCCGGGGCGAGGCCGTCGGGCAGGTCGGCGATCGGCTCGGCGGCGGCCTCGGCGCCGTGGCCGGGCAGCGCGACGGCCTCGGCGGCGGACTGCCGCTCGGCGGGGCTGATCGGCAGCAGCTTGCGGCGGTCGCGCGGGATGTGCGGGGCGTGGTGGCCGCCGGAGAGGATGGTCTGCAGGCGGTCGGAGATGTCGGCGTAGTCGTCGAAGCCGAGGACACCGTCCGCCTCGGGCAGCGCGTCGGCGAGCTCCTTGCCGTACCGCTCGGCCATGCAGCCGACCGCGACGACGGCCTGGGTCCGGCCGTGCCCCTTGAGGTCGTTGGCCTCCAGCAGGGCGTCCACGGAGTCCTTCTTGGCGGCCTCGACGAAGCCGCAGGTGTTGACGACGGCGACGTCCGCTTCGGCGGCGTCGTCGACCAGCGACCAGCCGTCGGCCTCCAGTCGCCCGGCGAGTTCCTCGGAGTCCACCTCGTTGCGGGCGCATCCGAGCGTGACAAGGGCGACAGTACGGCGTTCAGGCATAGGCCCAAGATTAACGCGCGGCCTCCGGTGCCGTTCGCCCCGGAGGCCGCGCGCCTCGATTCGGCCGGTCGTGACCGGCCCTCGCCGACCCCTGTGGTCAGCCCGCCTGCGGGTCTCCGGGGGTGTACGTGACGTGCACCACCTGCCCGTCCTTGCCGAGGAGACCGAGGTCCTTGCCGTTGACGTACGCGTGCACGGCCCCGCCGTTCCCCAGCACCAGCTTGATCTGCTTGGGGTCGGTGAAGGTCTGGTCCTGGCCGTCGTTGATGTTGTTCTGGAACAGCGACTTGCCGCTGCCGTCCATCGCCGAGACCCAGCTGGTGCCCTCGGCGACCAGCTTCACGGTGACCTTGTCGGCCGGGACGGCGGCGATCGCGGCGGCGCTCGGCGCGGGCGCCGGCGGCTGGACGGTGGGCGTCGCGACGGGGGCGACCGATCCGGTGCCGGAGCCGCTGGGCAGCGGCGCGCTGGCGGAGCCGGTGGTGCCGTGCCCGTCCTTGCCGCTGACCAGGTTGAAGCCGATCAGGGCGACCACCGCGACGATCGCGGCGACCATGGCGGCCGCCCAGTTCGGCCGGCCGCGGCTGGGCACCTTGATCGGGCCGCTGTCGATCAGCTGGCCCGCCGGGCGCTTGGCGGCGGGCGGGCCGCCGTGCGCGGCGTCGTAGCGGGCCACCAGCCCGTCGCCGTCCACGCCGACGGCGCGGGCGATCAAGCGGATGTGCCCGCGAGCGTAGAAGTCGCCCCCGCAGCGGCCGAAGTCGTCCTCCTCGACGGCATGGACGATCGGCACCCGGATGCGGGTGGCGGTACTCACCTGGTCCACCGTGAGGCCCGCGTCGATCCGGGCGGCGGACAGCACCCGGCCGATGCTCGGGGCATCGGCCGCCTGCGCCGCGTCGTCGGTCGGTTCGACGGACGACGGGGCGTTCTCGTGGTCGGAGGACTTGCCGATGGTCACGGGGCACGCCTTTCGAGCGGATGGCCACCTGCTGGGGAACAGTCTAGGGGCGTGGGCGGATCGTTTCTCAAGCGGAACGGGACCGAATGCGTGCACCCGCCCCGGCCGGGGTCCGGCAGCCCGTTGACCGGTCGTCAACGGAGCCGCACGCGGGCTCCCCGGGGTTCGCTTTCCGGCCTGTGACGCGGTGTGCGGGCGTTCGGTTCCCCGCAGCGCGCCTACCCTCCTCCGAACGAGTGACACCCCGTCCGGGGCACGGGGACTCAGGCGCCCCGGACAGCCCCGTGCCGCCCCGGCCGCGCACCCGTCCGGCGCGCGGGGGCGCCGGACGGCACGGCCGGTCAGCCCCGCAGGGTCACCAGCACCCCGTCCAGCTCGTCCGGCTTCACCAGGACGTCGCGGGCCTTGGAGCCCTCGCTGGGGCCGACGATCCCGCGCGACTCCATCAGGTCCATCAGCCGGCCCGCCTTGGCGAAGCCGACCCGGAGCTTGCGCTGGAGCATCGAGGTCGAGCCGAACTGGGTGGAGACCACCAGCTCGGCCGCCTGGATCAGCAGGTCCAGGTCGTCGCCGATCTCCTCGTCGATCTCCTTCTTCGGCCCGCCGCCGACCGTCACGTCGTCCCGGTAGACGGCGGACAGCTGGTCCTTGCAGTGCTGCACCACCTTGGCGATCTCCGCCTCGGTGACGAACGCGCCCTGCATGCGGATCGGCTTGCTCGCGCCCATCGGCAGGAAGAGCGCGTCGCCCTTGCCGATCAGCTTCTCCGCGCCGGGCTGGTCCAGGATGACCCGGGAGTCGGCCATCGCGGAGGTCGCGAAGGCCAGCCGGGACGGCACGTTGGCCTTGATCAGGCCGGTGACCACGTCCACCGAGGGCCGCTGGGTGGCGAGCACCAGGTGGATGCCGGCCGCGCGGGCCAGCTGGGTGATCCGGACGACGGAGTCCTCGACGTCGCGCGGAGCGACCATCATCAGGTCCGCCAGCTCGTCGACGATCACCAGCAGGTACGGGTACGGCCGGAGCTCCCGCTCGCTGCCCAACGGTGGGGTGACCTTGCCCGCCCGCACCGCCGCGTTGAAGTCGTCCACGTGCCGGAAGCCGTACGCCGCGAGGTCGTCGTAGCGCATGTCCATCTCGCGGACCACCCACTGGAGGGCCTCGGCGGCCTTCTTGGGGTTGGTGATGATCGGCGTGATCAGGTGCGGGATGCCCTCGTACGCCGTCAGCTCGACCCGCTTGGGGTCGACCAGCACCATCCGCACCTCGTCCGGGGTGGCCCGCGCGAGGATCGAGGTGATCAGGCAGTTGATGCAGGACGACTTGCCCGCACCGGTCGCGCCGGCCACCAGGATGTGCGGCATCTTGGCGAGGTTGGCCATCACGGTGTGGCCCTCGACGTCCTTGCCCATGCCGACGACCATCGGGTGCGAGTCCTCGGCGGCCGTGCGCGAGCGCAGCAGGTCGCCGAGGTTGACCATCTCGCGGTCCCGGTTGGGGATCTCGATGCCGACCGCGGACTTGCCCGGGATCGGGCTGATGATCCGCACGTCCGGGCTGGCCACCGCGTACGCGATGTTCTTGGCGAGGGCGGTGATCCGCTCCACCTTGACGGCCGGGCCGAGCTCGACCTCGTAGCGGGTGACCGTCGGGCCGCGGGTGAAGCCGGTGACCCGGGCGTCCACCTTGAACTCGCTGAAGGTGCCGGTGAGCTGGGCGACCACCTCGTCGTTGAGCGCGCTGCGGGCCTTCGCGGGGCCGCCGCGCTCCAGCAGGTCGAGGGAGGGCAGCGCGTAGCCGACGCCCTCGCCGAGCTGGAGCTGCTCCATCCGCACCGGGGCCGCGCCGTGCTCCTCGGGGGCGCCCGGGCCGCCGCTGCGGGCGGCCGGGACGGCGGGCTCCTCGGGCGGTGCGGTGCGGTCCTGCACCTGGTGCATCATGTCCGCCACCGCGGAGGAGGCGGGCACGCCGTAGACCAGTGCGCCGTCCAGGTCGGCGGCCGCGCCGGCGGCGAGGTTGCGGGTGGTGTACGGGTCCAGCGGCTCCTTGTCGAGGGAGACCCGCACGGCCTCCGCCGGGTCGTCCGGGTCGGCCTGCCTGCGCCGGCGGCGGCGCCGGCGGGCGGCGACCTCGTCCGTCGGGTCGTCAGCGCCGCTGTCCACGGTGAACGGCAGCGCGTCGGGGTCGGCGTCCTCCGGCGGCTCGGTGGACAGCTCACGCCCCGGCGCACGCCCCCTGCGCACCTGGTCCTCCGGCCCGGGCTCGACCACGCCGAGCCGTATGCCCATCCACCGCACCCGCTCACCGATCCGGTTGACGGGTGTGGCGGTGACCACCAGCAGGCCGAAGAAGGCCAGCAGCAGGAGCAGCGGCACGGCGAGCGCGGGCCCCGCGGCGGCCATCATCGGGGTGGACGCGGCCCAGCCGATGATGCCGCCGGCCCCCCTTATCCGGGAGGCGCCGCTGCCCATCATGGGCGCGCCGCAGCCGATGTGGACCAGACCGAGGACGCCGACCAGCAGCGTGCTCAGCCCGATCACGATCCGGCCGTTGGCCTCCGGCAGCTCCGGGTGGCGCCAGAGCCGGATCGCGATCGCGGCCAGCAGGAACGGCACCAGCACGTCGAGCCGGCCGAACAGCCCGGACACCACGGCGGTGGCCGCCTCGCCCAGCCAGCCCTGCGGGCTGAACCAGGTGCCGGCGCCGGTCACCAGCGCGAGCGCGAACAGCAGCAGGCCGACGCCGTCCTTGCGGTGGGCCGGGTCGAGGTTCTTGGCACCGTCGCCGAAGCCGCGGAAGATCGCGGCGATCGGGCTGGCGATCGCGTTGAGGGCGCCCATCAGCACCGACCTGGACGGCGGTGCCGGCGGCGGGGCCGACTTGGCCGCGGCCTTCTTCGCGGGAGCCGCCTTCTTCGCCGCCGCCTTCTTCGCGGGCGGCTTGCCCGGGGCTTTCGCCGCGGCCTTCTTGGACGGTCCCGGACTCGTCTTACGTGCTGCGTTTCCGGGCGTGCGAGTGGCCATGGGTCAGCAGCCTACCGGGGTGGACCACCGGTGCACATGTGCCCGAGCCGGGCCGCCCCGACGTGTCGCAGACACACCGTCACGCTGACCGGGATTCACCCGAACGCCGCACGGGACCACCCTGACGGGTGAACGCGGGGCAGCGGATCAGGAGCTTCCGGGGCGCATCGCGTCGAGCGCCCGGCGCAGCGCCACCAGTTTGCGCTCCAGGTGCGCGGCGGTCGCCGCGACGCCCGCGTCCTCGCCCCCGTCCAACTGCTTGCCGAGCGCCTCCGCCTGCTCCTCGACCGCCGCCAGCCGCGCGGACAGCTCGCCCAGCAGCGCCCCGCCGAGGACCGGCTCGCCGCCGCCCGCCTCCAGCTGCAGCCGCAGCAGCGCGGCCTGCTCCTTCAGCTGGCAGTTCTTCACGTAGAGGTCGACGAAGACGGAGACCTTGGCGCGCAGCACCCACGGGTCGAAGGGCTTGGAGATGTAGTCCACCGCGCCGGCCGCGTAGCCGCGGAAGGTGTGGTGCGGGCCGTGGTTGATCGCGGTCAGGAAGATGATCGGGATGTCCCGGGTGCGCTCGCGGCGCTTGATGTGGGCGGCGGTCTCGAAGCCGTCCATCCCGGGCATCTGGACGTCCAGCAGGATCACCGCGAAGTCGTCGGTGAGCAGCGCCTTGAGCGCCTCCTCACCGGACGCGGCGCGCACCAGCGTCTGGTCCAGGGCCGAGAGGATCGCCTCCAGCGCCAGCAGGTTCTCCGGTCGGTCGTCGACCAGGAGGATCTTCGCCTTCTGCATCAGGGCTCGCCCTCCTGTCGCCTGCCTGCCGCCCGGTGCAGGCACCCGCGTACTGCCCACCGCTACCCCGGTCATGCTAGCCGCACCCCCTCGCCCGGCACATCGCCCCGTCGTGACCGATCCGGAGCGGCGCACAGCCAGTGCCCCGGCGCACGCTCAGCAGGGCGTCGTCATCCGGTCACTGTTCGCAACGATCGGTGACCCTACCGGGTTCCCGGGCCGGTCCGCCAGCAAACCGGCCGCCCGGGAGGCGTGAACCCCGGGGCCCGCGACGGCGTTCACGCCGCCCCCGGCCCCCGCGCACCCACCGGGGTGCCCCCGCACGGCCGGGAGCACCCACCACCCGCTCAGCCGCGGTCGCCGCTCAGCCACTCGCTCATCACCGTCAGCAGGTGGTCGGTCTCCACCGGCTTGGTGATGTGGTCGGTGGCGCCCGCCTCCAGCGACTTCTCCCGGTCGCCCTTCATCGCCTTGGCGGTCAGCGCGATGATCGGCAGGCCGGCGAACTGGGGCATCCGCCGGATCGCCTCGGTGGTCGCGTAGCCGTCCATCTCCGGCATCATGATGTCCATCAGGACCAGCGCCACGTTCTCGTGCTGCTCCAGCATCTCGATGCCCTCGCGCCCGTTCTCGGCGTACAGGACGGTCAGGCCGTGCTGCTCCAGCACGCTGGTCAGGGCGAACACGTTGCGCACGTCGTCGTCCACGATCAGCACCTGCTGGCCGTCGAAGCGCCGGTCGCCGTTGACCGGCCGGAGCGGCACGGGCTCCACCGCCCGCGGCCCGGCGGCGCTCTCCAGGGCGGCACTGCGCCGGCGCTCCACGGCGCCGCGGCGGCGCTCCTCGGCCAGCTCGCGGACCTCCTGGGCCCAGTGGTCGGCGGGGTTCTCGCCGACCGGCACCGGCAGGCCCACCGGGGTGACGCCGACCGAGGCGCGCGGCGCCTGGGCACCCGCCGCGGACTGGCGCTCACCCGGGCGCGGCTCCCCGGTGGTCTCCGGGGCCTCGGTGCGCAGCGGCAGGTAGAGCGTGAACGTGGAGCCCGCGCCCAGCTCGCTCTCGGCGTGGATCTCGCCGCCGAGCAGCCGGGCGATCTCCCGGCTGATCGACAGGCCCAGGCCGGTGCCGCCGTACTTGCGGCTGGTGGTGCCGTCGGCCTGCTTGAAGGCCTCGAAGATCTCCCGCAGCTTGTTGCCGGGGATGCCGATGCCGGTGTCGGAGACGGCGAAGGCGATCAGGGCGTCGTCCGGGTCCTGGATCGAGCCGGACTCCAGCAGCCGCTCGCGCACGTGCGGCGGGACGCCCGGACCGGCCAGGCTGATCTCGAAGTCCACCGCGCCGGCGTCGGTGAACTTGACCGCGTTGGAGATCAGGTTGCGCAGCACCTGCTGGAGCCGCTGCTCGTCGGTGTGCAGGGTGACGGGCAGGGCGGGCGAGACCCGGACGGCGAAGTCCAGGTTCTTGTCCAGCGCGACCGGCTGGAAGGTCGCCTCCACGTAGTCGACCAGCTGGACCAGGGCGATCCGGGCCGGGCGGACGTCCATCTTGCCGGCCTCGACCTTGGACAGGTCGAGGATGTCGTTGATCAGCTGGAGCAGGTCGGAGCCGGCGCCGTGGATGGTGTCGGCGAACTCGACCTGCTTGGGCGAGAGGTTGCCCTCGTTGTTGTCGGAGAGCAGCTTGGCCAGGATCAGCAGCGAGTTGAGCGGGGTGCGCAGCTCGTGCGACATGTTGGCGAGGAACTCGCTCTTGTACCGGGAGGCCAGGGCGAGCTGTTCGGCGCGCTCCTCCAGGACCTGGCGGGCCTCCTCGATCTCGCTGTTCTTGATCTCGATGTCGCGGTTCTGCTGGGCGAGTTGCTCGGCCTTCTCCTGCAACTCCTCGTTAGTGCGCTCCAGTTCCTCCTGGCGCGCCTCCAACTCCGCCGACCGCATGGACAGTTCGGCGGTGAGTCGCTGGGACTCCAGCAGCAGGCCCTCGGTCTTGGTGTTGACGCTGATGGTGTTGACCGTGACGCCGATCAGGTCGGCGATCTGGTTCAGGAAGTCCAGCGCGACGGTGGTGAAGGAGCTGAAGGTGGCCAGCTCGATCACCCCGAGCAGCCGGCCCTCGAACAGCACCGGCAGCACCACGATGTGGGCCGGGGAGGCCTCGCCGAGGCCGGAGGCGATCTTGAGGTACCCGGGGGGCGCCTCCTTGAGGATGATCGCCCGCTTCTCCACCGCGGCCTGACCGATCAGCGACTCGCCGGGGCGGAAGGTGGTCGGCATCGCCCGCCGCTGGTAGCCGTAGCTGCCGATCAGGCGCAGCACGGTGTCGTTCTCGTCGTCGTCCTCGGTGATCAGCTCGGCGGTGCGGCCGGCCGGCTGGGCGAGGAAGAAGGCGCCGTGCTGGGCGGAGACCACCGGGGTCAGCTCGGTCATGATCAGCGAGGCGACCGCCTCCAGGTCCCGGCGGCCCTGGAGCAGGCCGGAGATCCGGGCCAGGTTGGTCTTCAGCCAGTCCTGCTCCTGGTTGGTGCGGGTGGTCTCGCGCAGGTTGGCGATCATCTGGTTGATGTTGTCCTTGAGCTCGTCGAGCTCGCCCGCCGCGTCCACGTCGATCCGCAGGCTCAGGTCGCCCCTGGTCACGGCGGTGGCGACCTGGGCGATCGCGCGCACCTGCCGGGTCAGGTTGTTGGCCAGTTCGTTCACCGACTCGGTCAGGTCCTGCCAGGTGCCGTCGACCCCCGGCACCCGGGCCTGGCCGCCGAGGCGCCCGTCGGTGCCCACCTCGCGGGCGACCCGGGTGACCTCGTCGGCGAACGCGGAGAGCTGGTCGACCATGGTGTTGATGCTGGTCTTGAGCTGGAGGATCTCGCCGCGCGCGTCGACGTCGATCTTCTGCGAGAGGTCGCCGCGGGCGACCGCGGTGATCACCAGCGCGATGTTCCGCACCTGGCCGGTGAGGTTGTTGGCCATCAGGTTGACGTTGTCGGTCAGGTCCTTCCAGATGCCGGCCACCCCCGGCACGCTGGCCTGGCCGCCCAGGGTGCCGTCGGTGCCCACTTCGCGGGCCACCCGGGTCACCTCCACCGCGAAGGAGGAGAGCTGGTCGACCATGGTGTTGAGGGTCGCGGCGAGCGCCGCCACCTCGCCCTGCGCGTCGATGGAGATCTTCTTGGAGAGGTCCCCGCGGGCCACCGCACCGGCGACCTCGGCGATGTTGCGCACCTGACCGGTCAGGTTGGACGCCATGAAGTTGACGTTGTCGGTCAGGTCCTTCCAGATGCCCGACACCCCGCGCACCCGGGCCTGGCCGCCCAGGATCCCCTCGGTGCCCACCTCGCGGGCCACCCGGGTGACCTCGTCGGCGAACGCCGACAGCTGGTCGACCATGGTGTTGACGGTGGTCACCAGCTCCAGGATCTCGCCCCGGGCGTCGACGGTGATCTTCTTCGACACGTCGCCGCGCGCCACCGCCGTGGTCACCTCGGCGATGTTGCGGACCTGGCTGGTCAGGTTGTTGGCCATCAGGTTGACGGAGTTGGTCAGGTCCTTCCAGATGCCGGCCACGCCGGGCACGCTGGCCTGGCCGCCGAGGATGCCCTCGGTGCCGACGTCCCGGGCGACCCGGGTCACCTCGTCCGCGAAGGCGCCCAGCTGGTCCACCATCGTGTTGATGGTGTTCTTCAGCTCCAGGATCTCCCCGCGCGCGTCCACCTGGATCTTCTGCGACAGGTCGCCCTTGGCGACCGCGGTGGTCACCTGGGCGATGTTGCGGACCTGGTCCGTGAGGTTGTTCGCCATGAAGTTGACGTTGTCCGTGAGGTCCCGCCACACCCCGGCCGCCCAGGGCACCTGCGCCTGCCCGCCCAGCCGGCCCTCGGTGCCCACCTGACGGGCCACCCGGGTCACCTGCTCGGCGAAGCCGGAGAGCTGGTCCACCATCGTGTTGATGGTGTTCTTCAGCTCCAGCATCTCGCCGCGCGCGTCCACCTCGATCTTCTGCGAGAGGTCGCCCCGCGCCACCGCCGTCGTCACCTGGGCGATGTTGCGGACCTGGCCGGTCAGGTTGTCGGCCATGAAGTTCACCGAGTCGGTGAGGTCCCGCCAGACCCCGGCCACGCCCGGCACCTGGGCCTGACCGCCCAGCCGCCCCTCCGTCCCGACGTCCCGGGCCACCGCGGTGACCTGCGCGGCGAAGCCGTTCAGCTGGTCCACCATGGTGTTGACGGTGTTCTTCAGCTCCAGCATCTCGCCGGCCACCTCGACGGTGACCTTGCGGGACAGGTCGCCCTTGGCGACCGCGGTCGTCACCTGGGCGATGTTGCGCACCTGCGCGGTCAGCCGGCCGGCCATGGTGTTGACCGAGTCCGCCAGGTCCTTCCAACTGCCCGACACGCTACGGACCTTGGCCTGGCCGCCGAGCTTGCCCTCGGTGCCCACCTCGCGGGCCACCCGGGTCACCTCGTCGGTGAACTCCGAAAGCTGGTCCACCAGCCCGTTGACGGTCCGCCCGATCTTCAGGTACTCGCCGCGCAGCGGGTGGCTCACCCCGTTGCTGTGCAGCGAGCGCAGCTCCATCTTCTGGTCCAGGTCGCCCTCGGCGATCGAGGTCAGCACCCGGCCGACCTCGGCCATCGGGCGGGCCAGGTCGTCGATCAGCGCGTTGCAGTTGTCGACCGCCGCCATCCAGGCGCCCTCGCCCGCACCGGTCTCCAGCCGCTCGTTCAGCCGGCCCTCGCGGCCCACCGCCCGCCGGACCCGGGCCAGTTCACCGGTCAGGTGCTGGTTGCGCTCGGCGACCTCGTTGAACACCGCGGCGATCTCCGCCAGCGGCCCGTCGCCCGGAATCGTCAACCGGCGGCGGAAGTTGCCGTCCCGCATCGCGGTCAGCGCGGACAGCAGCTTGCGCAACTCGGCGGGCTCCGCACCGCGGTTGTGGCTCGCTCGCCGGCCGGCCGCGTTCCGCGGCGCGGTCCCGGAGCGGCCGCCGCGCTGGGCGGGCGGCGTCGTACCGGTTGCGTCCTTGGTGGCCGAACTCAACGGGCCCCTCCCACATCGTGAACTGTCCGGTGACCGCCCGTGCCGGTGCGGCACGCGCCCGGGCACCGGCCCGGCTGGGCTGCGTACCGGCGGCCTCTGCAGCGCACCGGCACCCACACGACCGTACTGCTCGTACCGGTCATCGCGGACCCCCCAGTCTGGCAGCACCGGCGCCCGGTGCACGGCCGGTTGCGCACGGTTGGTGCCGCACCGTCCGAAACAGGTGGGCAGAATCACCCTCTGGTGCCTGTTTCGGCTCCCCGCCCCCACGGGGAACCAAGCGGAAAGTAGGGTGGAGCGCTGCACCGGGCCACGACCCGACCCAGCGCCGCCGCTCACCCCGACGGCGCGCACGGGGAAAGTCGGCGCCGCACCCCGGACAGCCAGGGCAAGAGCAGCAGAGGAGAAGTGGCAACGTGGTCACCGCGCGCGCAGCCGCCACCTTCGACCCCGACGGCCGGTCCGCGGCCGCCGCCCGGGGGTTCGTCCGGGACGCGCTGCTCGGCTGGGGCCTGCCGGAGGTCGTCGACGACGCCGTCGTGCTGGTCAGCGAGCTGGTCACGAACGCCGTCGTGCACGCCGGCACCGCCGCCGAGGTCTGCTGCCTGCGCGAGGAGGAGACCGTCCGGATCGAGGTCACCGACCACCACCCGGAACGCGGCCTGCCCTCCCTCGGCGACGGACCCGTCACCGCCTCCGACCGCTACGCCGACCCCGACGGCGAGGGCGGCCGCGGCCTGCTGATGTGCTCCGCCCTCGCCGAACGGTGGGGCGTCGAGTACGCGGCCGGCCGGAAGACCGTCTGGTTCCGCCTCCAGCTGCCGGCACACGTGCTCGGCACCCGCTACGCCGTGCCCGCCACCCCCGGCAGCGACCTGCCGAGCAGCGCCGGCCCGGTGCACGTCGCCGTCGTCCAGATCGACGAGGACGGCCGCGTCCTGGCCTGGAACCCGGACGCCGAGGCCCTCTTCCGCTACCCCGCCGGCGCCGTCCTCGGCCGCCCCTGGGCCGACCTCGCCGTCTGGCCGCAAGCCCCGGACCGCGGCCTGGGCCTGACCGACACGCTGCGGCTGGCCCGTTGGGAGGGCGGCTACGGGATCCGCCGCCAGGACGGCCACGAGGTCGAGGTGTACGGCGTCCAGGTGCGTGTGCGGGACACCGAGGGCGTCCCCTCGACCCTCTGTCTGCTCGTCCTCGAACCCGACCGCGCCGTCCTGCGCTACCCCGCCCGCGCCCTGCCCGGCGAGCGCCCCGACCAGACCGGCCCCCGGCTCGACCTGCTGGCCGGCCCGGTCGCCACCGACGACCTCGACACCCTGCTGCAGCGCACCGTCGAACGCGCCCGCGATCTGCTCGACGGCGACGCCGCGTACCTGCTGCTGACCACCGAGGACGAGACGGAGTTCGAGGTCCGCGCCGCCACCGGCCTCACCACCGGACACCGGCGGCACGCCCGCTTCCCCGTCGAGACCGGCAACCGCTACGACTCCGCCCGACTGCCCTCCGTCCACGAGGACCTCACCGCCCGTCCCACCGGCCTGCCCCTGCTCTCCGACAGCGGCATGCGCTCCCTGCTCACCGTCCCGCTCAAGGTCGAGGGCCGCCTGATCGGCTCGCTCGGCATCGCCGCCACCGCGCCCGGCCGCTACGACAACGAGGACGCGATGCGCCTCCAGTTCGCCGCCGACCGGGTCGCCCTGGCCGTCGAGAGCACCCGGCTGACCGAGCTCGAACGGCTGCGCCGCGGCTCGCTCTCCTTCCTGGTCGAAGCCTCCGACCTGCTGGCCGGCACGCTCGAACACGAGCAGACCCTGGCGCTGATGGCCCAGATGGCCGTCCCCACCCTCGCCTCCTGGTGCGCCGTCTACACCACCGCCGACCACACCTCCCCGGCCCGGCTCGCCTTCGTCCTGCACGAGGACGAGGACCGCATCGACCCCCTGCGCGACCTCCTCGACAAGGCCCCCGTCCCCGAGGCCGGCCCCACCCACGGCGTCCGGTTCTGGACGGCGCCCGCCGAGACCGCCGCGGTCGGCGGCCTGGCCAACAGCCCGGAACTCGCCGGTCTGCTCGGCGAGACCGTCGTCATCGCACTGACCGCCCGCAACCGCGTCATCGGCCTGCTGGCGCTCGGCGTCCCGACCGGCGTCCGGTTCCGCCAGGAGATCCTCGAACTCGCCGAGGACCTCTCCCGCCGCGCCGCGCTCGCCCTCGACAACTCCCGCCTCTACTCCGAGCGCACCGCCACCAGCCAGGCCCTGCAGCGCAGCCTGCTGCCGCCGGACCTGCCCGAGATCCCGGGCGTCGAGGTGGACGTGTACTACCAGGCCGCCGGCGAGGGCAACGAGGTCGGCGGGGACTTCTACGACCTGTTCACCATCCGCGAGGGCACCTACGGCTTCGCCATCGGCGACGTCTGCGGCACCGGCCCCGAGGCCGCCTCGGTCACCGGCCTGGCGCGGCACTCGCTGCGGCTGCTCGCCCGCGAGGGCCTGGACGCCCCGCAGGTGCTCCGCCGCCTCAACGCCGCCATCCTGGACGAGGGTTCGCGCAGCCGCTTCCTGACCCTGCTCTACGGCGAGCTGACGCCCCGTCCGGACGGCAGCACCGAGCTGTCCCTGGTCTGCGCCGGCCACCCGCTGCCGCTGCGGCTGCGCACCGACGGCCGGGTCGACCGCGCCGCCACCCCGCAGCCGCTGCTCGGTGTCATGGACGACCTCGACCTGACCGCCGAGACCCTGGTACTCGCCCCCGGCGAGGTCCTGCTGTGCGTCACCGACGGTGTCACCGAACGCCGCGAGGGGCGGCGGATGCTGGGCGACGACGGTCTCGCCGAGGTGCTCACCGGCTGCACCGGCCTGACCGCCGGCGCCGTGGCCGCCCGCGTCCAGCGCGCGGTCGAGCGGTTCGCCCCCGAGCCGCCGTCCGACGACATGGCGATCCTGACCCTGCGGGTGCCCAACCAGCGCCAGCCGTGAGCCTCCCCGGCCGGCACTGCAACTCGCGCAGGGCCTGACGCGGTAGCTGGCACGGTAACTGACGCAGTCACAAATTGTTATCTTCACAAGGGTACAAGCGCCTGCCGCCGGGTAGACCGATCTCACCGGGGAATCCACCCGGAGGGGACGTGACCAGCGGGCTCTCCGCTGGCCCATCATTCTGACCGCAGCCCGCGCACGCCCAGAGCCGTGCGCCCTCGGCGCGGTCGCGCGCATCCACTCGTCGAAACCACACCACAGCGTCACTGCGCCCTGCGCGCGCCCAGAGTGAAAGGAGCCTCCGGTGAGCAACGACGCTACCGGGGCAACGAACGCCCGTTCCACCGGAGCCGACGCGGGTAACCTCGGCTACCTCGCCCTCGGCCTGACACTTCTCGCCTACGGTCTGCTCTCCACCGGCATCCTGCACGGCGCCGGCACCGGGGACGCGGCCCACCTCGCCCATCTGCTCGGCGGCGTCACCCTCTTCATCGCGGGCCTCTGGCAGCTCCGCGGGGGCGAGGGCTTCACCGGCACCGCGTTCACCAGCCTCGGCGCCTTCTGGGCGACCTGGTCGGCGGCCGGCGGGGCGGGCAAGAACGCCGCCGGTCTGTTCCTGCTGCTGTGGGCCCTGCTCGCACTCACCCTCACCGCGGCCGGCTGGGGCGGTGGGCAGCTCAGCCGTGCCGTCTACGGCCTGCTGACGCTCTCCCTGCTGCTCTCCGCCATCGCCACCTTCGGCGGCTACAGCGGCCTGGGCAAGCTCGCCGGCTGGGTCGCGGCCCTCTCCGGGCTCGCCGCCTGGTACTGGGCCACCTCCGCCCTGAGCAACGGCTCCTGGGGGAAGATCGCCCTGCCGGTCAAGTGACCTGCCGGGCGATCCTTCGGGCAACCGACCGGGCCCCTGACCGGGCTTCCGGCCGGTTGCCCGGCCAGGGGAGCCCGAGACGGCTCAACGGACCTGCTCCAACCGCCCCTCGGCGGAGCGACGGGGTCGGGCCTCCGTTCCGGCGGAGACCCGACCCCGTCGGCGTGCCGCCAACGCCAGCACGGCGTACGCGAAGAGGAGGATCACGACGGCGACGATCCCGTCCGCCCAGAAGTGGTTGGCCGTCACGACGACCACCGCGACCGTCAGCACCGGGTGCAGCACCATGACCCACCGCAGCGAACTGCGCGACACCCGGATCACCGCGACCGCGGCCAGCACGCACCAGGCCACGTGCACCGAAGGCATCGCCGACAACTGGTCGGCCACCACGACACCGCCGACCGCACCCCCGTACACCGACTGCCCGTACACCGCGGCCACGTCGACGAAGCCGCTCTCGGGCAGCATCCGGGGCGGTGCCACCGGGATGAACTGCACCAGCAGGCAGACCGCGGTCGTGATCACCACCGTGTTCCGCACCCACGCGTACCGCTCGCGGTGCCGCACGAACACCCAGAGCAGCACGCCGAGCATCACCGCGAAGTGCATCACCGCGTAGTAGTAGTTCGCCAGCCGCACCAGCACCGGGTACGGCGTGATCGCCGCCTGCCAGGAGGCCTCGTCGGGCAACCCGACCACCTGCTCGGCGTGGTGGATCCAGCTCGCCCGGTCCAACGCGTGGTCCGCGCTCATCACCGACAGGTGCCCGACCAGCTGCCACAGCGCGAACAGCGCCAGCAGCGTGCCGGCCTCCCGCAGCAGCGCCGACAGCGACGGCTTCCGGACCCTCGACGCGACGTACGCGCCAGCGTAGAGGCCGGCGGCGGCGCCCCCGGCGGACTGCCAGGTCAGGGTCAGGTTCTGCATTGGCAGAGGGTAACGCAAAAAGCCCCCTTCCCGGATGGGAAGGGGACTTTTTGGAATGATTGTTCGGCGGCGTCCTACTCTCCCACAGGGTCCCCCCTGCAGTACCATCGGCGCTGTGAGGCTTAGCTTCCGGGTTCGGAATGTAACCG
>NZ_JBIWNL010000020.1:26372-148732 GCF_044767225.1 Kitasatospora sp. NPDC101447 | reverse complement strand
TGTCGGGCCTGTCCCCGCTTTTCGTGGTTGCCGGTCCGATCCGGGGTTCGAAGCCCCTGCCCCGGAGGTGGTGGACCACCTGTCAGACGGTTCGTGTGATGCGCGAGCATTTACCCCAGCGCCGATCGGGCGTCAAGCGATTTCGCCGGACCTGCACGTTCTCCCGTCCGGTCGGTCGGAAATTGTCACAACGGGTTCCGGGACCGGGCCGAGATCCTGATCCGGTGCCCGGGACAGGAATCGGACCCTCATCCTCCGAGGTGGTCCACTTGTTTATCCGCATTCACGTGACCCGGTCGACGCCCCGGAATGCGCGTGTTTCAATTGCCCGGACGTGTCGGTGGGAGCCGACCGGGACGGGGGAGGAAAATGACCGGGGCACGGAGGGCGGAAAGCGAGGCCCACGCGGAACGTGCGGCGGCCGTCGAGCGGGAGCGCACCGCCGGGCCGACGAACCGGGCGGCCCGGCGCGATTTCCGCTGGTACTGGCTGGGCCAGACCGCGAGCGTCATGGGCCACCAGGTGGCGATCTTCCTCTTTCCCACCACCGCCATCGTCCTGTTCCACGCGTCCGACCTGGGCGTCGGCCTGCTGAACGCGGCGGGCACCGCTCCCTACCCGGTCCTGGCTCTCTTCGCCGGTGTCGTGATGGACCGTCGGCGGCGCAGGCCGGCCATGATGCTGGCGACCGTGGGGACGATGCTGGCGCTCGCCGCGATTCCCCTGGCCGCCGCCGCCGGGGCGCTGGGCATGGCGCAGCTGTGTGCGGCGGCCCTCGTCGCCGGTTCGTTCGGCGTCCTGTACGACGTCGCCAACCAGTCGCACCTGCCGACCCTGCTGCCACGGGACATGCTGCCGCGGGCGAACGCCAGGCTGGAGGTGTCCACCTCGCTCGCGATGCTCGGCGCGCCGGCCCTGGGCGGCCTGCTGGGCCAGTTCCTCTCCGGCACGACGGCGCTGGCGGTGATCGCCGCCACGTTCGTCGTACCGGTGGTGACGCTGATGAGCCTTCGGACGCCGGAGCCGCCGGCGCCGCCCCGGCAGCCGGGGGCCTCGATGTTCGCCGAGATGCGGGAGGGCGTCGTGGCGCTGTGGCGGCACCCGCTGCTGCGTCCCGCGACGGTGGCCGCCGTGGTGAGGAACCTGGGGAACGCGGCCGCCTCCACGGTGTCGCTGCTCTTCGCCTACCGCACGCTCGGGCTCCCGCCCGGGACGGTCGGGGTGCTCTTCACTCTCGTGGGCCTCGGCGGGGTGGGGGGCGCGTGGATGGCGGACCGGCTGCTGGCCCGGTTCGGTCTCGGGACCACCCTCGTCGCCGCCTGTGCCTCCGGCGCGGTGTGGGCGGCGGCCCCGCTGGCCCTGTGGCTGCCGGCGGTGCCGACGCTGGTGGTGGTCGGGGCCTCGGCTTCGGTGTGGGTGCCGGTGTGGAACGCCACGATCACCACCCTGCGGCAGTCGGTGACCAGGCCGGACCTGCTGGGCAGGGTGCACGCGACGTCCCGGACCGTCAACTTCTGCGCGATGCCGCTGGGCGCCCTGCTGGGCGGGGTGGCCGCCGATGTCCTGGGCGGCGCCGTGGGCCCGGAGGCCGGCACCGGGTGGGCGCTGGTGCTGACCGGGTTGGCGTCGGTGGCCGCGGCGGTCGTGCTGTTCCGTTCCGAGCTGCGTTCGGTGCGGGCGATCCCGGGTGCGGAGGGCGCCGCGGGCACGGTGGTGGCGGCGCGGGCCGCGGACTGAGGGAGCCCGTCGCCGCCGGTGCGGGGCGCACCGGCGGCGACGGGCCCGGCTCTCAGCTCTTCCTGACGGTGATCGCGTGGGTGGCCGCCGCTCCCGCCGCGAGCAGCGCCGCGGCGGCGCCGACCAGGACGCCCGTGGAACCCAGGACGTCCGCCGACTTCGACGCGTGCTGGAGGTCGGTCAGCAGGAGGTTGACCGGGGACACGCCCTTGCCGAGCAGGGAGGCGAGCAGCAGCACCAGGGCTGCGACGAGCGCGTAGCCCTGCCGCCGGAACACCAGGCGCGAGCAGAGCAGTCCGACGGCCATGCCGGTGAAGGCGCAGACGAGTTGGGCCTCCGTCCCGAGCACGAGGTCGGCGGGGTGCAGGGTGTGGGTCCCGAACACCAGCGGCAGGACGAGGCCGGCCCCGGTCAGCAGCAGGCACCACGAGGCGGTGGTCGCGACCGAGCCGAGCAGGACCCGCAGGTGGCTGCCCGCGCCGACGACCACGATCGCGCGGTGCGGCGGGTCCTCCAGGCCGAGCAGCGCCATGGTGAGCCAGGCGGAGCTCAGCAGCATGGCTCCGGCCACTGCGGAGTAGGTGGCGGGGAGCGGCCCGCTGTCGCTGCTGGTCAGCACGGCGGCCAGGCCGACGAACAGGAGCAGCGGGGCGAGGTAGCGCTGGGAGAGCAGCAGGATCGTGAACAGGTAGCGGACCAGGGCGATCACCGGGCGGCACTCCCTGCGTCGGTCCGCGGGGCGTCGGCCCCGGCGGCGTTCCCGGAAGCACTCCCGACCCCGGCCACGGCGTCCACCGACCAGCGGTGCTGCAGTGCCGTCAGCAGGACGGTGTCCGAGTGCTCCCGGGCCACCCGCAGGACGACGTGCCGGCCGCGCCGGGCGGCGTCCGCCACACCCGGCAGGGCGTACCAGTCCACCTCGGCCGGTACGGCGCCGTCGGCGGGCACGGTCAGGACCAGTTCGGCCATCGGGGCGGGGGCCCCGGCCCGATGGCCGCCCCGCCGGGTGACCCGGCCGTCGGTGATGGCGTAGGCGCTGCGGGCGTGCGTCTCGGTGATGGCCTCGCGGTGGTCGGTGAAGACCACCGCCCCGCCGTCGGCGGCCACGTCGTCGATGAACTCGCCCAGGACGCCGTGCGCCGAGGCGTCCAGGCCCGACCACGGCTCGTCGAGGACCAGCAGGTCGGGCCGGACGAGCAGGGCCTGGGCCAGCGCGACCTTCTGCGCGTTGCCCTTGGAGAGTGTGCGCAGCGGCGCGTCCGGGCCGCCCACGAGGGCGAGCCGCGTCAGCAGGTCGCCGCCGCGGGCGCGGGCGGCGGAGGTCGACATGCCCCGGATGCGTCCCATGTGGGTGAGGTAGGAGACCGACGACATGCGCTCGTGCGCCGTGAAGCGGTCCGGTACGTACCCGATGACCGCCGGTCGGCCCGACACCGTGCCGGAGGTGGGCCGCGACAGTCCGGCGAGGATTCTCAGCAGGGTCGACTTCCCGGAACCGTTGGTGCCCACCACCGCGACGACGTCGCCGGCGGAGACCTTCATGTCCACATCGCTGAGGATCCACCGCCCCGTGCCGTACCGCTTGCCGACGCCTTCACAACGTAACAACTCGACTCCCGACTGTCCTATTCGTACTCACGCTACTACAGTCAGGCACCGGGTCGGCGTCCCTGTCAACACGGACCGACACCCCGGTCGGCGAAAAGGGTCGCAAGCCTGTTCAGGCCTTCTTCCAGCTGTTCGCCGGAGAGCGAACTGCAGGACAGCCGGAGCTGGTTCCTCCCCTCTTTCCCGTCGTAGAAATGCGACATCGGGGTCCAGAGCACTCCGAACGCCCGGCCGGATCGTTCGAGCAATTCGTCGTCGACGGTGAACGGCACGGTGACGACGACGAAGAAACCGCCGTGCGGAGTGTTCCAGGAAACGTCCGGGCACCGCCGGAACCGTGATTCCAGGCCGCGCAGAATGTGCGCCATATTGCGCTGGTAGGTGTCCCGTTCGCGGGAGGTCCCGCGGGCCAGGCTGAAATCGTTCTCCAGCAGGGCGCCCCCGACGACGGCCTGCGAGACGGGTGAGGTGTTCACGGTGACCATGCTCTTGATCCGGGAGAGCTGCTCGGCGAATCCGCCGATCCGCCCCTGGGCGTCCCGGACCCGCTGATCGGCGACCAGGTAGCCCACCCGGGCGCCGGGGAGAACGGTCTTCGCGAACGAACCGAAGTACACCACCGTCCGGCGGGTGTCGAGTGCCTTCAGGGTCGGAAGCCGCCCCGAACCGTCGTGGAACATCCCGTACGGGTTGTCCTCCAGCAGGAGGATCCCCTCCCGGGCGGCCAGGTCGAGCAGGTCGTGGCGGGTCGCGAGGTCCAGGCGCAGCCCGGAGGGGTTCGCGAAGTCCGGTACGACGTAGCAGCCGCGGGGGCGCAGGCCGCGCTCGCGGAGCAGGCGCAGCTTCGCGGCCAGGTCCGCCAGGTCGATGCCGGTGGTGCCGCTCGCCACCGGCACCACCGGCAGATCGACCAGCCGGGCCGCGCCGGTCAGCCCGACGTAGGTCGGTGACACGGCCAGGACGACGTCGCGCTCGTCCCTGCGCAGACTGCGCAGGGCCAGGAACATGGCCTCCTGGCAGCCGACGGTGACGACGATCGACTCCGGATCGACCCGCATCCCCTCGTCCACCTCCAGGTGACGGGCGATGAGGTCGTGCACGATGCCGCTGGTCCGGCCGTACTGGCACAGGGTGCGGTTCACCTCGGCGGGGCCGTAGCCGAGGTCCGTCGACAGGTGGTCGCAGAACCTCTCCAGCCGGCGGTGCACCGACCGGACGTCGAAGTGCTCCTCGGTCGGCCGGCCCGGGGCGAAGGAGAGGGCGTCCGGGTAGCGCGAGGTGACCTCGTTGAGAAAGGTCATGGAGGCGAGTGCCGGGTCCTCCAACGAGGCGTGCAGGTCGGGGAGTTGCAGGTCGAAGCGGTCCGGGGCGAGGCTGTCCGGGCCGGCGGGGCTCGGGTCCGCGCCGACCGGGGCCGCGCGGTGCTGGTCAGTCACCCTGCCCCCAGCGGCGGGTACGGAGCCGGGCGGCGGCGGCCAGGTCGGCGCAGCCGGCGATGAGCATGCTCTCGCGCAGCTCGTCGCGGACGACGGACAGCACCCGGGCGACCCCCTTCTCGCCGTCGGCGGCGAGGCCCCACAGGACGGGCCGTCCCAGGAGCACGCCGGCCGCGCCGAGGGCCAGGGCGCGCAGGACGTCCGTGCCGGTGCGCACCCCGCTGTCCAGCAGGACGTCGCACTGCCCGCCGACCGCCTCGACCACTGCGGGCAGTTGGGCGACGGCGGGGACGGCGCCGTCGAGCTGGCGCCCGCCGTGGTTGGACACCACCACGGCGTCGGCGCCGCACTCCACGGCCCGTCGGGCGTCCTGCGGGTCCAGGATCCCCTTGACCACGAGGGGGAGTTCCGTGCGCCGGCGCAGCTGCTCCAGCTCCGACAGGCTCGGGACACGGAAGAGCGACCGGGTGTGGGCGGCCACCGCGGACACCCCCGACGCCGGGCGGTGCGCCAGGTCGTCGAGTCCGGGACCGAGCAGCGCGGCCCGGACGTGCGGGGGCAGCGTGAACCCGTTCGTCACGTCCCGCCAGCGCCGGCCCATGACCGGGACGTCCACGGTCACCACCAGGGCCCGGCAGCCGAGCCGTTCGGCCCCGGCCACGAGTTCCTCCCGCGCCTGGCGCTCGCGCAGCCAGTACAGCTGGAACCACACGTCCGCGCCGGTCTCGACCACCGCTTCGACGGAGTGGCTGCTGAGGGTGCTGAGGACGAAGGGCACCCCCGCTTCGCGGGCGGCCCGGGCCGTGGCGAGTTCGCCGTCCGGATGCAGCAGGCGCTGGTAGGCCATGGGGGCGACGAGCAGCGGCGCGGCGACGTCGGAGCCCAGCAGCCGCCCGCCGCAGTCGGCGGAGCCCGCGCCGGTCATCACCCGGGGCACGAGTGAGACCCCGTCGAAGGCGGCCCGGTTCGCGGACAGCGTCGTCTCCCACCCGCTGCCCCCCTCGACGAAGTCCCACACCTCGGGCGCCGTGGCGGCGTGCGCCGCGCGCCTCAGGTCGGCCAGGCCGGGTGGCGCCGCGAGGGCCGGGTGTTCCGTGCCGGTCATCACTCCTCCTCCGCCGCCACGGCCTCGTACAGCGCGCGGATGTTGCCGCTGCCGAAGGTGGTGGCTCCCGCGCGTTCGATCACCTCGAAGAACAGCGTCCGCTGCGGGTGGGTGGACTGGGTGAAGATCTGGTACAGCTGTCCGGCGTGGTCCTCGTCGGCCAGGATGCGCAGCTCGCCGAGCTGTTCGGGCGAGTGGCGGGACAGTGCCAGCCGCTCGGGGAGCCGGCCGTAGTACGCGTCGGGGGTGTCGAGGAACGCGACGCCGGCGGACCGCATCGTCGTGACGGAGCGCACGATGTCGTCGGTGGTGAAGGCGACGTGCTGGACGCCGGCGCCGCCGTGGTTCTTGAGGAACCCGTCGATCTGCCCCGGGTCGCGGGTGGTGTCAGGCTCGATGACGGTCAGCGTGACCAGGCCCGAACGGCTCTGCACCACCTTGGAGTTCATGGCCTGCGAACCGACGAGGACCCGCTCCTCGAAGATCATCCGGAAGTCCAGGACCCGCTGGTAGAACTCCACGGTCGCGTCGAGCGCGCCGGCCTCCACGCACACGGCGAAGTGGTCCACGTGCCGCAGCCCGGTGTCGGTCGCCGCCGCGTCGACGGACGGGCGGGCCGCGGCCCGCTGGACGAAGGTGTGGGCCACGTCGCCGAATCCGGCCACGGACGCGGTGACGACCCCGCCCCGGCGGACCGGCTCGGCGAGCGGACGCGCGCCTCGCCGGACCGCCTCGGCGAAGGCGCCCGCGGCGTCGGCGGTGCCCAGCGCGATGTCCGAGACGCCGTCGCCGTGGCGCCTGGTGTAGTCGGCGTCCGGGTGCTCGTCGTTCAGGGGACTGCTCAGCACCAGGCGGATCTCCCCCCGGGTGAGGACGGCGGTGCGGTCCTCACCCGGCAGGTCCGCGGCGTCCGCGGGTGTCAGCCCGAAGCCGCGGACGAACTCGGCGGTCCGGGCGTCGAGGTCGACGACGCAGAGCCTGACGTGGTCGACGGTCAGGTCGTCGAAGTGGTTCCGGCTCCGGTGGCTGTTCACGGCGTGGCGCTCCCATTCGTGGCGGCGCGGTCCATGGCCGCGATCAGGCTGACGGGGCGCATGTCGGTCCAGTGCTCCGCCACATGGTCCAGGCAGGCCTGGCGGTCGGCCGGACCGCGGACGGTCTCCCAGCCGGCCGGCACCTCGGCGAAGGAGGGCCACAGCGAGTACTGGCCCTCGGTGTTGCGCAGAACGAGGTAGGTGGCGCTGTCGTCCTCGAACGGATTGGTCATGAGTCGTTTCCCTCCGTGTGTCGTGCGGATGCGGGGAGTTCCCCGAGCCGGGCCGCGAGGGCCGGGCCGATCGTGTCGAGAGCCTGCGGTGCGGTCATCTCCTCGTGTCCGCAGGCGACTTCGTGCCGTCGCAGCGGGCCCCCGACGTGCGGCTGCCAGAGGTCCGCGGCGAGCCGGTGCCGGTCCGGGCGGTGAGCGGCGGCGAAGTGCAGCAGTTCGCCGCGGAAGACGCCGGGGGTGAACTCCCGGGCGGCCCGGGCCACGCCCAGGTACACGGACGCCAGGTTGTCCCGCACCCGGTGGTCGAGCTGCAGACCGGCGGTCTCCCGGTGCACGGCCTCGGCGACCTCCTCGGGCGACGGCGCGGCGACCGGGGCGAGGTCCCCCAACGGATAGCCGTCCAGCACCGCGAGCAGGCCCACCTCTTCACCGGCCGCCTGGAGCTGCACGGCCATCTCGTGGGCGATCAGCCCGCCCGCCGACCAGCCGAGCAGGTGGTACGGGCCGTGCGGGGCGACCCGCCGGATCTCGGCGACGTACGCGGCCGCCGTGTCGGCCACCGTCGGCGGGAGGCTCTCGGGCCCGCCGACCAGGCCCGGGGACTGCAGGGCGTACAGCGGGTGCCGGGCGTCCAGGTGGCGGGCGAGTCCGGCGAACGACCAGCCGAGGCCGGCGGCCGGGTGGACGCAGAACACCGGTGCCCCGTCGCCGCCGGGCCGCAGCGGCAGCAGGACGTCCCAGTCGCCGCCGCGTCGGGTCCGCGCCTGCGCACCGTCCAGGGCGGCGGCCAGCTCCGCGACCGACGGCGCTTCGAACAGCAGCCGCAGCCCGAGGTCGAGGCCCATGACGGTGTGGACCCGGTCGATCAGCCGGGCCGCCAGCATGGAGTGGCCGCCGACGTCGAAGAAGCTGTCGTGGACCCCGAGGTCGGGAGCGCCGAGCACCTCCGCGAACAGTTCGCGCAGGACGGCTTCGCGCGGGCTGCGCGCCGCGCGGTCCGGCTCTCCGAAGAAGGCCGGCTCCGGCAGGGCGGCCCGGTCCAGTTTCCCGTTCGGGGTGACCGGCAGTGCCTCCAGGACGATCACCGCGGCGGGGACCATGTGGCCGGGGAGCAGGTCGGCGGCGTGCGCGCGCAGCGCGGCCGGATCCGGTGCGTCGCCGTCGTGGGGGACGGCGTAGGCGATCAGCCGTGGTTCGCCCCGGTCGTCCTCGCGGAGGGTGACCACGGCCTGGGTGACGGCCGGGTGGTCGAGCAGCGCGGCCTCGATCTCGCCCGGTTCCACCCGGAACCCCCGTACCGAGAGCTGGTGGTCGGCGCGGCCGAGGAAGTGCAGCCGGCCCTCGGTGTCCCAGCGGACGAGGTCACCGGTGCGGTACATGCGCGAGCCCGGTGGGCCGAACGGATCGGGCAGGAAGCGCTGCGCGGTCAGCCCGGGGCGGCCGACGTAGCCCCGGGCCAGATTGGGACCGGTCACGTACAGCTCACCGGCCGTTCCGGGCGGCACGGGCCGCAGCCCGTCGTCGAGGACCCGGACGGCCGTGCCGCCGATGGGACGCCCGATCGACGGGCGGTCCGCGCCGGTCAGCGGCTCGCTCATGGTGGCGCAGACGGTCGCCTCGGTCGGCCCGTACGCGTTGATCAGGTGCCGCCCGGAGCCCCACCGGCGCACCGCGTCGGCGGGCATCGCGTCCCCGGCGACGGCCAGGGTGCGGACGGTCGCCAGCCCGTCGGGGGGCAGGACGGACAGCACCACGGGCGGCAGGGTCACGTGGGTGATGCGGTGCCGGGCGATCGACCGGACCAGTGGGCGGCCCGGTGTCAGTTCCTCCTTGGTGGCCAGCACCAGTTCGGCACCGGACAGCAGTGCCGTGCACAGTTCGGAGAAGGCGGCATCGAAGCTCGGCGAGGCGAACTGCAGCACCCGGTCCCCGGGGGCGACCCGGAACCGCTCGATCTGACGCGCGGCCAGGTTGGCGATGCCCTCGTGGGTCACCACCACCCCGTTCGGGCGCCCGGTGGAGCCCGAGGTGTGGATGACGTACGCGGGATGGGCGGTCAGCAGCGGGGCGGTGCGGTCCCGGTCGCCCGGGTCGGTGTCCGGTGCCGCGTCGATCGTCCGCCCGGTGAGCGGGTCGTCGAGGACCACCGCGGCTGCGGGTTCCGGCAGCCGGCCGGCCATGGAGCCCAGGGTGAGCACCAGGGACGGCCGGGCGTCCGCCAGCATGTGCCGGATCCGCTGGGCCGGGTAGTCCGGGTCCACCGGCAGGAAGGCACCGCCGGCCTTGAGCACGGCCAGCACCGAGGTCACCTGCGCGGGGGAGCGGGGCAGCAGCAGCGCCACGGTGCTCTCCGGGCCCACGCCCAGCGAACGGAGGTGGTGCGCCAGCCGGTTGGCCCGGCGGTTCAGCTCGGCGTACGTGAGCGTGTCGTCGCCGGAGCGCAGCGCCGTGGCGTCCGGGGTGCGCGCCACCTGCTGGTGGAACAGCTCCGGCATCGTCCGGGCGGGCACGGGCGGTTCCGGGGCGGCGGACCACTGCTCGATGTCACGGTGCTCGTGCGGCAGCAGCACGTCCAGGGATCCGATCGGCGCCCGCGGGTCGTCCGCCACGGCGGCCAGCAGGGCGACCAGGCGGTCGGCCAGCGCTGCCACGGTGGCCTCGTCGAACAGGTCCGCGTTGTACCGGATGCCGCCTCGGACGCCCGCTGCCAGGCCGTCCGGCGTGTGCGTCTCACCGAGCGAGACGTCGAGGTCGAACCTGGCCGTCCCGGGGTCGACCTCCGGGTGGGTGACGGTCAGGCCGTCCAGGTCGAACCGGGGGGCCTCGGTGTTCTGCAGCACCAGCAGGACCTGGAACAGCGGGTGCCGGGACACCGAGCGGGTCGGGCTCAGCACCTCGACCAGTCGCTCGAACGGCACGTCCTGGTGGGCGTAGGCGGCGAGCGCGGTGGTGCGGACCCGGTGGAGCAGCGTGACGAAGTCCGGATCGCCGGAGGTGTCGGTGCGCAGCACGACGGTGTTGGCGAAGAAGCCCACCAGCTGGTCGAGCGCCTGGTCGACGCGGCCCGCCAGCGGGCTGCCGATCGGGATGTCCGTCCCGGCGCCCAGCCGGGTGAGCAGCGTGGCGAGCGCGGCCTGGAAGACCATGAAGGTGGTGACGCCCTCGCGCCGGGACAGCTCGGTCAGCTTCCGGTGCAGCTGCGCGTCCACGTCGAGCGGTACCAGGCCGCCCCGGTGGCCGGGCACGGCGGGACGCGGGCGGTCGACGGGCAGCGTCAGCTCCTCCGGCAGGTCCGCCAGGGCCTGCCGCCAGTGGGCGAGCTGGCGGGCGATGGAGCTGTCCGGGTCGTCCTCCGTGCCGAGCAGCCGCCGCTGCCAGAGCGTGTAGTCCGCGTACTGGACGGGCAGCGGTTCCCACGCCGGGGGCCGGCCCGCCGAGCGGGCCCGGTAGGCGGCGGTGAGGTCCCGGGCGAGCGGGGCGTACGAGGAACCGTCGCCGGCGATGTGGTGCAGGACCAGGAGCAGGACGTGCTCGGTCGGCGAGATCCGGAACAGCACGGTGCGCAGCGGCGGTTCCGTGGCCAGGTCGAAGCCGGTGCGGCTCGCGGCGGACAGCGCGGCGGGCAGCTCCGCGGGGGTGACCGCCACCGGGACGGGGTCGGGCGGGCCGTCGCCGGCCCCGAGGACCCGTTGCCGGGGGACGCCGTTCCGGTCCGGGAAGACCGTCCGCAGGGCCTCGTGCCGTTCCACCACGTCCCGCAGCGCGGCACCCAGGGCCGCCGGGTCGAGCTCTCCGGACAGCCGTAGGGCCAGCGGGATGTTGTACGCCCCCGAGTCGCCGTCGAGGCGGTCGAGGAACCACAGCCGCTGCTGGGCGTACGACAGCGGGACCACCGCGGGGCGTTCGGCGGGGACGAGGGCCGGGCGGGCGGTGTCGGCCGCGTCCAGCCGGGACGCCAGGCCGGCCGGCGTCGGCGTCTCGAAGACCGCGCGCAGCGGCAGTTCGACCCCGAACGCGGAGCGGACGGCGTTGACGAGCCGGGTGGCCAGCAGGCTGTGTCCGCCGAGCCGGAAGAAGCCGTCGTCGGGGCCGACCGAGGGCACCGCGAGCACCCGGGCGAACAGGTCGCCCATCAGCTCCTCGCGGGGGTCGCGCGCCCGGCCGCCCGTGGTGCGGGCACCGAGGTCCGGGGCCGGGAGGGCGGCGCGGTCGAGCTTGCCGTTGGCGTTCACGGGCAGTGCGTCCAGCAGGACGAACGCGACGGGCACCATGTACTCCGGCAGCGCCGCGGCGGCGTGCGCGGCGATCGACGCGGAGGTCGCGCCGCCGTCCGGGCGCAGGGCCACGTGGGCCACCAGGCGGCGGCCGCCGCCCGGGTCGGCCACGGCGGTGACCGCAGCTGCCGCCACCGCCGGGTGGCGGGTCAGGACGTTCTCGATCTCGCCGAGTTCGATCCGGAAGCCGCGCACCTTGACCTGGTCGTCCGTGCGGCCGAGGTAGTCCAGGCTGCCGTCCGGGCGGCGGCGCACCAGGTCACCGGTCCGGTACATCCGGGCGCCCGGCCCGCCGAAGGGGTCGGCGACGAACCGCTCGGCGGTCAGCGCGGGGCGGCGGAGGTAGCCGCGGGCCAGGCCCTCGCCCGCCAGGTACAGCTCGCCGCGGACGCCGGTGGCGACCGGTTGCAGCCGCTCGTCGAGGACGTGGGCGCGCACGTGCGGCAGGGGCCGCCCGATGGGCGGAGCGCCCGTCGCCGCGTCGGCGCCCTCGTCGTCCGAGAACCAGGCGGTCGCGTAGACGGTCGCCTCGGTCGGGCCGTAGATGTTGGCCAGCCGCGTGCCGGGCAGCAGGCGGCGCACCTCCCGGACGAGGTGTTCGGGCAGTGCCTCGCCGGCCATCACCACGGTCCCGGCGGAGAAGGTGGCCTCGCCCCCGGCGAGCAGGGCGGCGAACACCGACGGCACGCCGCTGACCAGGGTGCCCGACCAGGGCCGCTCGGCGAGTTCCAGCAGGTCGCGCACGACCTCGACGTGACCGCCGGTCAGCAGCGGCGCGAACAGCTCGAACACCGAGACGTCGAAGGAGAGCGAGGTGGCGGCCAGGACGTTCGCCAGGCCGTCGGCACCGAACCGGTCCGCCGCCCACTCCAGCAGCCGGGCCATGCTGCCGTGGGGGACCACGACACCCTTGGGCCGCCCGGTGGAGCCGGAGGTGTGGATGACGTACGCGGGGGAGTCCGCCGTGAGCGCCGCGCCCCGCTCCTCGGGGGAGAGGGCGTCGGCGGGGGTGGCGGCCAGGGCGGCCCGGACCCCGGGGTCGTCCAGCCGGACCGGGGGCAGTGCGGACGCGTCGGGGATCCCCGCCGGCGTCTCCCCCTCGGTGATCACCAGGACCGGCCGGGCGTCGGCGCAGACGAAGGCGATCCGCTCGGCCGGCTGGCCACGGTCCACCGGGAGGTACGCCGCACCGGACTTCAGCACCGCGAGCACCGCGACCAGCATCCGCTCCGAACGCGGCAGCGCCACGGCGACCACCTGCTCCGGACCGGCGCCGACGGCGATCAGGTGTCGGGCCAACCGGTTGGACTCGGCGTCGAGTTCGGCGTAGGACAGCGTGCTGCCCGCGCAGCTGACCGCGGGCGCCAGCGGCGTGCGCCGGGCCTGCGCCTCGAACCGGAGGGGCACCGGCTCGACCGGCGCCGACCGGGCCGACCGGGCGTCGGTGGGCCGGGGGCGCTCCTGCGGGGTCAGGATGTCGACGTCCCCGATCGGCAGGGCCGGGTCCCCGGCCACCGCCCGCAGGAACCGGATCAGGCGCTCGGCCAGGGCGGCGGCGCCGGCCTCGTCGAACAGGTCCGCGCAGTAGCCCAGGGTGCCCTCGACACCGGACGGCTCGCCGTCCGCCGAGCGGGTCTCGCGCAGCTGGACGTCGAGGTCGAACTTGGCCGTCCGCTGCGGGATCGGCTGCCCGGTGACCCGCAGCCCGGGCAGGGCCACCGCCTCGGCGCCCTCGGGCTGCAGGGCGAGCATCACCTGGAACAGCGGGTGCCGCGCCAGCGACCGCGGCGGCGCCAGCACTTCCACCAGCCGTTCGAACGGGACGTCCTGGTGTGCGTAGGCCTCCAGGTCGGCCTCGGCCACTTGCCGGAGCAGGTCACCGAAGGCCGGGTTGCCGCTGGTGTCGGTGCGCAGGACCAGGGTGTTGACGAAGAATCCGACGAGCCGCTCCAGCGCGGCGTCGGCGCGTCCGGCGACCGGGGTGCCGATCGGGAGGTCCGTGCCGGCGCCCAGCCTGGTCAGCAGCGCCGCGAGGGCGGCGTGCAGGACCATGAAGAGGGTGGCGCCGTGCTCCCGGGCCAGCGCGAGGAGGTCCGCGTGCAGCTCGGCCGGCAGCCGGAAGGGCACCTCCGCCCCCCGGTAGCTGAACTCGGGCGGACGGGGCCGGTCGGTCGGCAGTTCCAGGCCCTCCGGCAGGTCGGCCAGCCTGCTCCGCCAGTAGGCGAGTTGGCCGCTGATCCGGCTGTCCGGGTCCTGCTCGTCGCCGAGCACCGCGCGCTGCCACAGCGCGTAGTCGGCGTACTGGACGGGCAGGGGCGGGAACTCCGGGGCCCGGCCGGCCAGCCGTGCCGCGTAGGCCGTGCCGAGGTCGTGGGCCAGCGGGTCCATCGACCAGCCGTCGCCCGCGATGTGGTGCAGCACCACGAGCAGCACGTGTTCGGTCGGCGACAGCCGGAAGAGCGTCGCCCGCAGCGGCAGCTCGGTGCCGAGGTCGTGGCCGCGGCCGGCCTCGGCCAGGAGCGCCTGGTCGAGCGAGGCGGCGTCGGTGTCGACCACGGCGAGGCCGGGACGGGCCCGGTCCGCGGCCAGGATCCGCTGGACCGGCTCGCCGTCCGCTTCGGCGAAGACCGTGCGCAGCGACTCGTGCCGTTCCACCAGGTCGTGCAGGGCCCGCCGCAGTTCGGCCTCGTGCACCGGGCCGGACAGTCGCAGGGCGACGGGGATGTTGTAGGCGCCGCCGTGTTCCTCCAACCGGTTCAGGAACCACAGCCTGCGCTGGGCGAACGACACCGGCAGCGGGTCGGGCCGGTCCATCGGGACCAGCGGGGTCAGCGCCGGGGCCGCCCGGTCGAGCCGCTCCGCGAGGGCCGCGACGGTGGGGGCCTCGAACACCGTCCGCACGTCCAGTTCGGCACCGAACGCGGAGCGGATCGCGTTGACCAGACGGATGGCCAGCAGGGAGTGCCCGCCCAGCTGGAAGAAGTCGTCCTCGATGCCCGCCCGGGGCAGTCCGAGCACGTCGGCGAACAGCGCGCAGAGCGTCTCCTCGCGCGCGGTTCGCGGGGCGCCCGAACCGGCCTGCTCCTGCGGATCGGGCTCCGGGAGGGCCGCGCGGTCGAGCTTGCCGTTCGGGGTGACCGGAAGGCGGTCCAGCACCATGAACGCCGCCGGGACCATGTACGCCGGCAGCCGCTCGCCGAGGTGGGAGCGGAGCTCCTTGGCGAGCCGCCCGGCCTGCTGGAACCGGAGCGGCGCGTTGGTGTGGCAGGCCGCCTCGTCCTCGTCGTCCTCGGCGGCGGGCTCGCTCCGGTCGGCGGCCGCGAGCGGGCCGGCGGGCCGGGCGGCGTCGACGAAGAGCACGTCGAGCAGGTCGCCGGGGCCGGACGGCGCCCAGGTGACGGCCGTGCGGTAGCCGAGCCCCTCGCCCAGGTCGTACAGCAGGGCCGGGTCGACCCCGGTCGCCTCCGCCGACCGGGCTCGCACCCGGTCGAGGGGCTCGCCGGCGTACAGGGCCGCAGCGGCCGCCGCCTCCTGCCCGGTACGGCCGTCCGGCACCCCGGTCACCCGGAGGCCCGCCGGGCGCTCCTGCGAAAGCCGGTCCCGCAGCGCCGCCAGGTCGGTGACGTCCCGGCCCCAGCGCAGGGTGGTCGCCGCGAGCGGCGGCGCCGGCGTGTCCGCGGTGCCGTGCAGCACGACGTCGTAGCGGTAGCGGGTCAGTTCGTTGTGGGCGCGGCCGCGCTTGACGCGGACGTCGGCGCCGGCGAGGCCGTCGGCGGTCCGGGCGAACCGGTGGAAGAAGGCGGGCGCCACCAGGAGCTCCTTCTCCCGCTCCGCCCGGCGCCGGGCCCGGCGCAGCAGCGCCGCCGCGTCCTCCCCGTCGTCGGCGCGCGCCAGCTCGATGGCGGCGTGGAAGGTGTGGAGCAGGTCCAGGTTGCGCACGTCGCCGACGAACAGCGAACCGCCGGGGGCCAGCAGGGTGGTGAGTGCGATCAGTGTCCGCCGCAGGTAGTCGGCGTCGGGGAAGTACTGCACGACCGAGTTGAGGACGATCGTGTCGAAATGCCCGGTGGGCAGCCCGGTGAGGTCGTCGGCGGCCTGGGTGCTCAGCCGCACGGAGGGGTGGGATCCCAGGTGGGCGCGCAGGGTGCGGATCGCCTGCTCGGAGAAGTCGGTCGCCCAGTACGACTCGCACTCGGCGTACAGCTGGGACAGGATCAGGCCGCTGCCCACCCCGACTTCCAGCACGTGGCGCGGGCGCAGCGCGCGGATCCGCTCGACGGTGGACCGGCGCCACTCGCTCATCTCGTCCAGCGGGATGGGCTCGCCGTCGTAGCTGCTCTCCCAGCCGGAGAAGTCCGAGCCGAAGGCGGCGGACCGGGCGCCGTCGTACATGCCGTCGTAGATCTGCCGCCACTCGGCGACGTGCCGGACGGCTCCGGCCTCGCGCTCGGCGGACCGCAGGCCGCCCGCGACGACGTAGGCCACCAGCTGCCGTTCGCCGCGGTGGTCGATGCGTGCCACCACCTCGGCCTCGGAGACCTCGGGGTGGTCCGCCAGCGTCGCGGCGACCTCCCCCGGCTCCACCCGGAAGCCGCGGATCTTGACCTGGTCGTCGCCGCGGCCCATGAACTCCAGCTGCCAACTGCCGTTCCAGCGTGCGAGATCGCCGGTGCGGTACATCCGGCTGCCGGGCTCGCCCCAGGGGTCGGCGACGAACCGCTCGGCGGTGAGGCCGGGCCGGTTGAGGTAGCCGCGGGCGAGGCCGGCCCCGGCCAGCCAGACCTCTCCGGTCACCCCCGGAGGGACGGGCCGCAGCCATTCGTCCAGCACGTAGACCCGGGTGCCGGCCAGCGGACGTCCGAGCGGCACCCGGACGTCGGCCGTGAAGGGCGACCGCACCTCGTGGTGGGTGGCGCACAGTGTCATCTCGGTGGGCCCGTAGAGCTGGCGCACGACCGCCCCGGGCGCGTGGTCGAGGACGCGTTGGACGGCCACCGGCGAGACGACGTCGCCGCCGGTGAGCACCTCGCGGACGGTGGCGAGGCATTCGGGTGCGTCCTCGGCCACGACCCGCAGGAGCCCGGCGGTGACGTGCACGGCGGTGATCTTCTCGGTCTCGATCAGCCGGGCGAGGGCGGCGGTGTCGAGCGGTCCGGGCGGGGCGAGCACCACCTCGTTGCCGGCCAGCAGCGGCACCCAGAGCTCGTAGTGGCTGATGTCGAAGGCGTAGGGGGCGTGCATGAGCACGCGCTCGTGGTTGCCGGTGGCCCAGCACGGGTCGTCCACGAGGGCCACCACGTCGCGGTGTGCGACGGCGACGCCCTTGGGCAGTCCGGTGGAGCCGGAGGTGTACATGATGGTGGCGAGCCGGTCGGGGTGGACGGGCAGGTCGGGGGCCGCCCCGGCGGACTCCTCCGGCACCCGGTCCGCCTCCACCACGACGACCTGCGCCTCGTGGCGGAACTCCCGGGCGAGCATGGCCCGGTCCGTCAGCAGCACGGACGCCGCGGTGTCCGTCATGACCCATTCGAGTCGTTCCGCCGGGTAGGCCTCGTGCAGCGGGACGCAGACCCCGCCGGCCTTCCACACGGCGAGCATCGCCACGACCAGTTCCGGGGAGCGCTCCAGGAGGACGGCGACGGGGCTCTCCGGTCCGACACCCCGGGCGATCAGGGCGTGGGCCAGGGCGTCGGCCCGTCGGTCCACTTCCCGGTAGGTGAGCTCCCGGTCCCCGGCGCGCAGGGCGACGTGGTCGGGGCGCGCCGCGGCCGTGCGGGAGAACCGCACGTGCAGCAGGTCCCCGGTGGAGCGGGCCGGCGCGGGGGAGCCGGTGAGCAGTCGGCGGCGTTCGTCCTCGCCGAGGATCTCCACGGCCCCGATCCGCCGGCGCGGGTCGGCCGCGACGGCCCGCAGGAAGCGGGTCAGCCGCTCGACGACGCCCTCCACGGTGGCGCGGTCGAAGAGGTCCGTGCGGTACTCGACGGTGCCGTGGACGCCGTCGGGCACCCGGCCCTCGCGGAAGCGCTCGGCGAGGTTGAACGCCAGGTCGAACTTGGCCGACGGCAGCGGCTCCTCGGCCAGGGTCACGTCCAGGCCGTCGAAGCGGATGTCGGCGTCGGGGGTGTTCTGCAGCGCGAGGAAGACCTGGAAGAGCGGGTGCTGGGAGAGCGACCGCTCCGGCTTGAGGACCTCGACCAGGCGTTCGAAGGGCAGGTCCTGGTGGGCGTAGGCGGCCAGGGCGTCGTCCCGGACGGCGGTCAACAGCTCGGTGAAGCGCGGGTCGCCCGAGGTGCGGGTGCGCAGCACCAGGGTGTTGACGAAGAAGCCGATCAGGTCCTCGACGGCGGCGTCCGTCCGCCCCGAGATGGGCGAGCCGATCGGGATGTCGGTGCCCGCGCCGAGCCGGGTGCACAGCGCGGCCAGCGCGGCCTGGAGCACCATGAAGAGGCTGGCGTTGTGCCGGTGGGCGAGGTCGAGCAGCTGCCGGTGGAGCTCGCCGTCCAGGGCGAGGCCGACCGTCTCGCCCCGGAAGTCGGCCTCGGCGGGGCGCGGCCGGTCCGTCGGCAGGACGGTCTGCTCGGGCAGGGCGCGCAGCGCCTCCCGCCAGTAGCCGGTCTGCGTCGCGATGACGCTCGCCGGGTCGTCGTCCGCGCCGAGGACCTCGCGCTGCCACAGCGTGTAGTCCGCGTACTGGACCGGGAGCGGGCGCCAGCCGGGCTGCTGTCCGAGGCTCCTCGCCCGGTAGGCCGTGCCGAGGTCGCGGGCGAGCACCGTCAGGGACCAGCCGTCGGCGGCGATGTGGTGCTGGACGACCAGCAGGACGTGCTCGGTCGGCGACAGCGCGAACAGGTGGGCGCGCAGGGGCGGTTCACGGGTGAGGTCGAAGGGGGCGGCCGCGGCGGCGCGCAGCTGTCCGGGGAGGTCCGCCTCGCTGCTCTCCGTCACGGTCAGGACGGGGCGGGCCTGCTCAGGGTCCAGGACGAGCTGGTGGGGCTCGCCGTCGACCTCGGGGAAGACGGTGCGCAGGGCCTCGTGGCGGGCGGCGACGTCGGCGACGGCCTCCGCCAGCGCGGTGCGGTCCAGCCCGCCGCGCAGCCGCAGGACGCTCTGCATGTGGTAGGCGGAGCCGTCGTCCGCCAGCCGGTTGATGAACCAGAGCCTGCGCTGCCCGAAGGACAGCGGGATCCGGGCCGGCCGTTCGGCGGGGGCGAGGGGCCTGCGCGCGTCGGCGGAGCCGGCGATCCGGGCCGCGAGGGCGGCGACGGTGGGCGCCTCGAAGAGGGTGCGCACCGGGATCTCCACGCGCAGCCGCGAACGCATGGCGTTCACCAGGCGGGTGGCGAGCAGGGAGTGGCCGCCGTGCTGGAAGAAGTCGTCGTCCAGGCCGACCCGGGCCACGTCCAGGACCTCGGCGAACAGCTCGCAGAGGATCTCCTCCTGCGGCGTGCGGGGCCTGCGCCCGGCCCCGGCCGTGCCGAGGTCGGGGCCGGGCAGCGCCTTGCGGTCCAGCTTGCCGTTGGGGGTCAGGGGCAGCGCGTCGAGCACGGTCAGGACGGTGGGGACCATGTGGCCGGGCAGCCGGCGGGCGAGGTGGTCCCGCAGGGCGGCCGGGTCCGGCGCACCGCCGGGTACGGGCACGGCGTAGGCGGCCAGGACCGGCCCGCCGGAGCCGGTGTCGCGGACGACGACGGCGGCCTGGGAGACCTCGGGGTGGTCGGTCAGCGCGTGTTCGACCTCGCCGAGTTCGATCCGGTAGCCCCGGACCTTGACCTGGCCGTCGGTCCGGCCGAGGTACTCCAGGCTGCCGTCGTCGCGCCAGCGGGCCAGGTCCCCGGTGCGGTACATCCGGGAGCCGGGCGGGCCGAAGGGGTCCGCCACGAAGCGTTCGGCGGTCGTGCCGGGGCGGTGGAGGTACCCGCGGGCCACGCCGGCGCCCGCGATGTACAGCTCGCCGGTGGCGCCGGTGGGCGCGGGGCGCAGCGCGGGGTCGAGCACGTACGTGCGGGTGTTCGCGAGCGGGCGGCCGATGGGGGGACGCCCGGGCAGCCCGGGTTCGACGGCGGCGGCCGTCGACCAGATCGTGGTTTCGGTGGGGCCGTAGACGTTGGTGACCTCGGCCGCCGCCTCGCCCAGCTCCCGGGCCAGGCCCTCGGGCAGCGCCTCGCCGCCGACGAGCACCTTCAGCCCCGTCAGGCCGTCCGACCCGTGGTCCAGCATGCTGCGCCACAGGGTGGGGGTGGCCTGGACGGCCGTCACCCCGGCGTCGGCGACGAGCTGCTTGAGCGCCTGCGGGTCGTGGGCGTCGTCCTGTGCCGCGAGGACCAGCTCGCCGCCGGACAGCAGGGGCAGCAGCAGTTCCAGGTTGGCGATGTCGAAGCCGAACGTGGTGACGGCGAGCAGGCGGTCGTCAGGGCCGAAGGCGAGCCGCTGCCGGAAGTCCGTCAGCAGGTTGACGAGGTTCTCGCCCGGGATCACCGTGCCCTTGGGCACTCCGGTCGAGCCGGAGGTGTAGATGACGTACGCGGGGCTGAGCGGGTGCGGGTGGGCGGGCCTGGCATTCGCCATCGGGATTCCTCGCTGAGGACGGCATGGTTGAGCACGGGGGCGGTGGGTCTGCGACCGGGCCGGGCCGGTCGTGCTCGGGGTGACGACCGGCCCGGGCGGGGTCAGCCGGCGGGGGTGCTGCTGCCGTGCACGGCGACCGGCAGCCGTACCGGACCGAGGACGCCGATCGACGGGTGGAACCGGATGTCCGAGTCGGCCGGCACCTCGATGCGCTCGAACCGCTCCAGCAGGGCGGTGAGCGCGATGCGGGCCTCCATGCGAGCCAGGGGCGCTCCCAGGCAGAAGTGGATGCCCTTGCCGAAGGCGACGTGCCGGCTCCGGTCGGACCGGCGGATGTCGAACTCCTCGGCCCGCTCGAACCGGGTGGCGTCGCGGTGGGCGGACGCCAGCCAGACGCACACCATGGCGCCGGCCGGGATGTGCTCGCCGCCGAGTTCGGTGTCGCACGCCGCGACCCGCTGGTCCCGGACCAGGGGGGAACGCCAGCGCAGCACCTCCTCGATGACGTCGGGCAGCAGGCCGAGGTCGGAGCGGACCTCGGCGAGGACGTCGGGGTGGCTGTCCAGGCTCATGACGGTGTTGCCGACGAGCACGGAGGACGGCAGGTGTCCGGCGATCACGAACATGCCGATGACACCGACGATTTCGTGGTCGCTCAGGGAGCGTCCGTCGACCTCCGCCGTGGTGAGGGCGGTGATCAGGTCGTCCTCGGGCTTCGCGCGGCGCTCGTCGATGATGCCGAGCAGGTACGCGGAGGCGAAGCGGACCAGCTCGCCGAGTTCGCGCACCGCGGACTCGTCGGCCTTGCCGAGCTCGCCGGCGGGCCGGGCGCCGAGCAGCGCGTCCGCCCAGACCGTGAACAGTCCGTGGTCCTTCTCCGGGATGCCGAAGAGCTTCGCGATCACCCGGGCGGTCAGCGGGGCGGCGAAGTCGGCCACGACGTCGAAGGTGCCGCTGCCGTCGGCCGACAGCTCGATCCCGTCCAGCAGTTGGTTCGCCGTCTCGGCGATGACCGGTTCGAGGCGGGCGATGACGTTGGGGGTGAACGCGCGCCGCACCAGTTCGCGCATCTGGGTGTGGTGCGGCGGGTCGACGCCGAGGAAGTTGCCCTGGGCGGCACCGGCCAGCTCCCGTTCGTCCTCCGGGATCAGGTCGTTCATGTCACTGGAGAAGGTCCGGAAGTCACCGAGCACCTGGAGTGCCTCGTCGTAGCCGAACACCTCCCACACCCCGGGCTGTTCGCTCTTGGCGACCGGGCCCGCGGCCCGGCCGCGGTCCACGTATTCGAGGAACGCCTCGGTCCGCTGGTCGTAGGGAAGGGTGGTCATGCCTGCGAGATCGGTCATGGAATAGCCCCCGCGAAAAGGTCAACCGGGCAGGAAAGGTCAACGGGGACCAGCAGCGAAAGGAGCTGAAGGTGGCCGGTTCTCTTGCTCGCCTGGCCACTCAGACGGAACCCCCGCACCGCCCCGGATCGTCGAAATCGGTCGCCGGGAAGGGCGGTTCGACTTGACGCAACGGGACGAGAGCCTAGGTAGCCGTGATCGACAGTGTCAAGGCTGTTTCCCCGGTCGAGCCCCGCTCGGGGCCCTCTGACCTGGGGGAATTCGCGTGGCGGCGCCGTCCTCACCGGATAGCCGGCCGACGGAGCGGTTCCGGCCAGGAGGGAGGTGTTCCGGCCACGCCCTTGCGATCTCTATTCGGCGGGGTACGCTGCCGAAAGGTGCCGGCGGGCTGTTGTTCGAGGACGTCGAGAGCAGGACGCGCGGCACGACACACGGGGACGGGGGATGTACAGATGGTCGTGCAGTTTTTTCGGGACCGGGACCACGCCGGACCTTCGCGCTGAAGCCTCGCCGGAACTCGCGAGGACCCCACAGGAAACAGCCGGAAGCGCGCGTTCGTACCGGCGCGGCACCGTGTCGACCGATTTCCGGGTCCTCGCCTGTTCGTGAGTGGACTGCAATCGCCAATGGCTCCGCGAAGGACTCCGCATGCCCGCAACAGTTCGTCATGAATCCGCTCTCACTTCCGCGCAGACCGGGATCTGGCTGGCCCAGCGCTTCGCGCGGGACGGCCTCGACTACAGCGTCGCGGTCTACGCCGACATCACCGGCCCGCTCGACGTCGACCTGCTGGTGCAGGCGGCCCGCGGCACCTTCGCCGACTGTCCGACCCTGCGGGCCCGCATCGTGGCGTCCGGTCCGGAACCGGTCCAGGTGATCGACGACGCGGCCGAACTCGTCATGCCCTGCCTCGACCTGCGTGACCGGGAGCGGCCGTACGAGGCCGCGACTGCGTGGATGCAGGACGACCTCGCCGTGCCGCTCGCCCCGGACGGCGACCGGATGTACTCCTTCGCATTGCTGCGGATCGGCCCGGAGCGCCATCTGTGGTACCTGCGGGCGCACCACGTGGCCATGGACGGCTTCTCCGGAGCACTGTTCGTGGGCGAATCCGCTGCCCGCTATACCGCACTGGTGACCGGACGGGCCGTCGGAAACGGTCTCGGCCGGTTCGAGGACATGCTGCGGGCGGACCGCGCCTACCGGGACTCCGCGGCATTCCGCACGGACCGCGCGTACTGGACGGAGAAACTCGCGGGAAGCCCGCCGCCCGCGACGTTCGGACAGGCCGAGCCGAATCGGCCGGCCGGCCGGACCCGTGAGACGGTGGAAATCGGGGCGGAACTGGGCGCGGCACTCCGCGAACTCGCGCAGCGTTCCGGTGTGACGCCTCCGGCGGTTTACGCCGCGGCCGCCGTCCGTTACACCGCGCGGCTCACCGGAGAACCGGACGTCGTTCTCGGGCTGCCGGTCACGGCCCGGTTCGGAAAGGCAATGCGCAGCATTCCCGGAATGACGTCCAATGTGGTGCCGCTGCGCGTCGCGGCCGGACCGGATCTCCCGTTGTCCGCATTGCTGCAGAACGTCTCGGCGGAAATGCTGCTCGGCCTGCGCCACCAGCGCTACCGGTACGAGGACCTGCGCAACGACCTCGGCCTGGGCGAGGAAAGCAGCCCGCTGGTCGGGCCGCACGTCAACCTGCAGTTCTTCGGCGAGGGCGTGCACCTCGCCGGATGCGAGACGACGGTTCACAACCTCACCAACGGCCCCGTCGACGACCTGGCCTTCGTCTTCTACGGGGACGCCCGGGGCGGCAGCGGACGGATCGACGTCGACGGCAACAACGAGCTCTACCGCCGCGATGACCTCGCGGTCCACGGCCGGGGGATCCTCCGGCTGCTGGAACGGATGGCCGAGGCCGATCCGGACACGCCGACCCGTGCCCTCGACGTCCTCCGCCCCGACGACCTGGAGCGGGTGCTCGTCGGACGCAACGACACCGCGCGGCCGAGGCGCCCGGAAACGGTCGTGGACCTCTTCCGGGCCCGCGCGGCGGCCTCCCCCGACGCCCCGGCGGTCGTGCACGGGCCGCGCAGCGTCTCGTACCGGGAGCTGGACGAGCGGGCCGACCGGCTGGCGGCCGCGCTGCGCGCCCGCGGCCTCGGCCCGGAGGACGTCGTCGCGCTCGCGGTGCCCCGCTCCGTGGAGCTGGTCACCGCCCTGCTGGCCGTGGTCGAGTCCGGCGCCGCGTTCCTGCCGATCGACCCGGACTACCCGGCGGACCGCATCGCGTACATGCTCGACGACGCCCGGCCGGCGCTGCTGATCACCACGCGGGACACCGTGCCCGCCCTGCCCCGGGCCGAGGCCACACCGCGGCTGCTGCTCGACGACGCCGAGGCGACCACGGCACCGGAGGCGGCACCCGGTCGGGACGCCACCCGCGCCGACCGCCCGCGGCCGCTCGCACCCGACTCGCCCGCGTACGTCATCTACACCTCGGGCTCGACCGGCCGACCGAAGGGCGCGGTCAACACCCATGCCGGCCTGGCGAACCGGCTGCACTGGATGCAGGACCGCTACCGGCTGACGGCACAGGACCGGGTGCTGCAGAAGACCTCCTGCGGGTTCGACGTCTCCGTCTGGGAGTTCTTCTGGCCCCTGGTGAGCGGTGCGACCCTGGTCATGGCCGACCCCGGACTCCACCGGGACCCGGCCTACCTCGCCGCAGTGATCCGCGAACACCGCGTCACCACCGTCCACTTCGTCCCCGCCATGCTCCAGGCCTTCCTGGCCGAGCCCGGGGCCGGCCGGTGCACGAGCCTGCGCCGGGTGATCTGCAGCGGGGAGGCGCTGCCCGCCGAACTCGCGGCCCGGTTCTCCGGCGTCCTCGACTGCGAGCTGCACAACCTGTACGGGCCGACCGAGGCCTCCATCGACGTGACGTACTGGCAGTACGACCCGGCGCGCACCGGCGCCCCGCCGATCGGGCGCCCGATCGCCAACACCCGGGTGTACGTGCTGAACCAGGCCCTCGAACCGGTGCCCGACGGCGTGCCCGGCGAGCTCTACCTGGCCGGGCAAGGCCTGGCACGCGGCTACCTCGGCCGGCCGACCGTCACCGCGGAGCGCTTCGTCGCCTGCCCCTTCGGCGGGCCGGGCGAGCGCATGTACCGCACCGGCGACCTGGCCCGCTGGGACGCCGACGGGCAGTTGGTCTACCTCGGGCGCACCGACGACCAGGTGAAGATCCGGGGCGTGCGGATCGAACCCGGCGAGATCGCCTCCGTCCTCGGCGAACACCCCGAGGTGGGCGAGGCCGTGGTGGTGGCCCGGGACGACCGCGGCCCGGGGAAGTACCTCGTCGGGTACGTGGTGCCCGAGCGGAACCGGCTCGCGTCCCGGCAGGAACGGACCGGCGGCGAGCACGTCGACCAGTGGCAGCAGCTCTACCAGTCGATGTACGGTGCGCCCTCCGAGGCCGCCTTCGGCGAGGACTTCGCGGGGTGGGACAGCAGCTACACGGACCGCCCGCTGCCGCTGGAGGACATGCGGCAGTGGCGCGACCGGACGGTGGAGGCGATCCGCGCCCTGCGGCCCCGGCGGGTGCTGGAGATCGGGGTCGGCAGCGGCCTGCTGCTCGCCCCGCTCGTGCCGGACACCGAGCGCTACTGGGCGACCGACTTCTCGCCCGCCGCGATCGCCGCGCTGCGCCGGCACCTCGACGCCCGGCCGGACCTGGCCGGACGGGTGGAGCTGCGCACCCAGGCCGCCGACGACCTCACCGGGCTGCCCGAGGACTTCTTCGACACCGTGGTCATCAACTCGGTGGCGCAGTACTTCCCCGACGCGGACTACCTCAGGACCGTCCTGCGGGGGGCACTCGCCCTGCTGCGCCCCGGAGGAGCCGTCTTCCTCGGCGACGTCCGCAACCTGAGGCTCCGCCGGTTCCTGGACACCGGAGTGCAACTCGCGCACAGCGGCGAGGACGCCGACCCGGAGGCCGTCCGCAGGGCCGTGGCGCAGCGGGCCCGGCAGGAGAACGAACTCCTGGTGGACCCGCAGTTCTTCACCGCGCTCGGCCGGGAGACCACCGACCTCGGCGGCGTCGACGTCCGGGCCAAGCCCGGTGACTACGACACCGAACTGAGCCGCTACCGCTACGACGTGGTGCTGCACAAGCGCTCGCAGCGCCCGCCCGTCTCCCTGCTCGACGTGCCGCGGGCGAGCTGGGGCACCGAGGTGCCCGACCTGGCCACTCTCCGGGACCGCCTCGCCGCCGACCGGCCGGAGCGGCTGCGGATCACTGCCGTGCCCAACGCCCGGCTGGCGCCCGAGGTGGCCGCCGCCCGGGGGTTGGCGGCCGGCTCGCCGATGGCCGAGGTCCGGCGGGCGGCGGCCGGGGACGTCCCGGCCGGCCCGCTGCCCGAGGACTTCCGCCACCTCGGCGAGGACCTCGGCTACCGCACGGTCGTGACCTGGTCCGGCGAGGCCACCTCCGGCGAACTCGACGTGATCTTCCTCGACCCCCGCACCGCGGCCACCGAGGCCCTGACCGACGTGTGCCTCCCGGCGGCAGCGCAGCCGCAGGCCCTGACCAACAACCCGTCGGTCGGCCGGGAGGCCGGCCGGCTCGCCGCCGCCCTGCGCGAACACCTGCGCGACAACCTGCCCGACTACATGGTCCCCGCCGCGGTCCTGGTGCTCGACGCGCTGCCCACCACGGCCAACGGGAAGCTGGACCGCCGGGCCCTGCCCGCACCGGAGTTCCGGGCCACCGGTGCCGGACGCCCGGCGCGCGGTCCGCGCGAGGAACTGCTGTGCCGGCTGTTCGCCGAGGTCCTGGGCCTGCCCGGGATCGGGGCCGACGACAGCTTCTTCGACCACGGCGGCGACAGCATCGGCGCGATCCAGCTGGTCAGCCGCGCACGCGGGGCCGGCGTGCTGTTCACCCCGCGCGAGGTCTTCGAGCACCGGACGGTGGCCAGGCTCGCCGAGGTGGCCCGCACCCAGGACGCCCCGGACCCGGCGGGCACCGGAGTCGGCCCCGTCCCGCTGCTGCCGATCGCCCACCATCTGCGCGGACTCGGCGGACCGGTCGGGAGGTTCAGCCAGTCCCTCAGCCTCGACGTGCCGGCCGGACTGCGCGCCGAGACGCTCACGGAAGCCCTGCAGACCGTGCTCGACCACCACGACGCACTGCGCCTGCGCCTCGACCGGGACGACGACGGCGCGTGGTCGCTGGAGGCCCGTCCGACGGGCACCGTCGACGCAGGCCGCTGCCTGCACCGGGTGGCCGCCGACCGGCCCGGCGGGCTCACCGCGGCGGACGTCCGGACCCGGGAGGAGGCCGCCCTCGACCGGCTCGACCCCGAACAGGGCGTCCTGCTGCAGGCCGTCTGGTTCGACGCCGGCCCGGACCGCCCGGGCCGGCTGTTCCTGGCCGCCCACCACCTGGCCGTCGACGGCGTGTCCTGGCGCGTCCTGGTGCCCGACCTGGCCGACGCCCACGCCGCCCTGGCCGAGGGCGGGCGCCCCGCCCCGGCCCCGGTCGGCACCCCGCTGCGGCAGTGGTCACAGCACCTGGCCGAGCGCGCCCGCACCCCCGGACTGGAGGCCGAGCTCGACCACTGGCGGGAGACGCTCACGGGCGACCGCGCCCCGATCGGCGCCCGCCCGCTCGACCCGGCCCGGGACGTCTTCGCGGCCCGGCGCACCCTGGTGTCCTCCGTCGACGGCGACACCACCGCCGCGCTGCTCACCGAGGTGACCAGCGCCTTCCACGCCGGCGCGAACGACGTCCTGCTCAGCGCCCTCGCCCTGGCCGTGCAGGACTGGCACCGACGGCGCGGGCACGGCGCCGCGCCCGTGCTGGTCGACCTGGAGGGACACGGCCGCGAGGAGGACGCCGTCCCGGGCGTCGACCTGTCCCGGACGGTGGGCTGGTTCACCAGCCTCTTCCCCGTGCGCCTGGACCCCGGCGTGACCGATCCGGCGGAGACCTGGACCGGCGGGCAGGCCGTCGCGACGGCGCTGCGGAACGTCAAGGAACAGCTCGCGGCCGTGCCCGGCAAGGGACTCGGCTTCGGGCTGCTGCGACACCTCAACCCGCGGACCGCGCCCGCCCTCGCCGCCCTCGGCACGCCGGACATCGGCTTCAACTACCTCGGCCGCTCCCTCACCACCCGCGGCCGGGGAGCCTGGACCCCGGTGCGGGACGGCGGCGGACTGGCCGGACACGCCGACCCCGGCGCGCCCTTCGCGCACGCTCTGGAGATCAACGCGCTCGTCCACGAGGACGGGGACGACGGCCCGCGGCTGTCCGCCGAGTGGTCCTGGCCGCAGGACCTGCTCACCGAGGCCGAGGTCCGGGACCTCGCCGACACCTGGACCACCGCCCTGCGCGCCCTGGCCGGCCACGCCCGCCGACCGGGCGCCGGCGGTCACACGCCGTCCGACTTCCCGCTCGCCCGGCTCGACCAGCAGGACGTCGACGAGATCGAGGCCGCCTGCCCCGACGTCGAGGACGTCCTGCCGCTGACGCCGCTCCAGGAGGGCCTGGCCTTCCACGCCGCGTACGACGACCACGCGCCCGACGTCTACCACGTCCAGATCGCCCTCGACCTGGAGGGCGCGATCGACCCCCGGAGGCTGCGCGAGGCGGCCGAGGACCTCCTGCACCGCCACCCGGTGCTGCGCAGCTGCGTACGGCACCGCGCGAGCGGCGGCCTGGTCCAGGTCGTCCGTGCCGAGGCCCCGCTGCCGTGGCGGTACCTGGACCTCGGCGGGCTCGACCCCGAGCAGCAGGAGGAACGGGCCCGGGCCGAGGTCCGGGAGGACCTGGTCAGCCGCTTCGACCTGGCCGAGGCACCGCTGCTGCGGCTGACGCTGCTGCGCCTCGGCGAAGGCCGCCACACCCTGGCGGTGACCAACCACCACATCGTCCTGGACGGCTGGTCGATGCCCCTGCTGCTGCAGGAGCTGTTCGCCGCCTACGGCACCCGGGGCGCCGGCACCCCGCCGCGGCCCGTCGGCACCTGGCGCGGGTACCTGGACTGGCGGGCCGGCCAGGACCGCCCCGCGGCCGAACAGGCGTGGCGCACGGCGCTCGACGGTCTCGACGCACCGACCCGGCTGGCACCGCAGGGCGACGCGCACGCCTCCGTCCAGCCCGCGTCCCGCTCCGTCCGGCTGCCCGAGCCCCTCACCGCCGCGCTGACGGGTCGGGCCAGGGCGCACGGCGTCACGCTCAACACGGTCGTGCAGGCCGCGTGGGGGCTCCTGCTGAGCCGGCTGACCGGCAGCGAGGACGTCGTCTTCGGCACCACCGTCTCGGGCCGGCCGCCCGAGCTGCCGGGCACCGAGACGATGATCGGCTGCTTCATCAACACCGTCCCCGTGCGGGTGCGGCTGCGCCCCGAGGAGCGGATCGGCGCACTGCTGGCCAGGCTGCAGGACGAGCAGTCCCGCCTCGCCGCCCACCAGCACCTCGGGATCGCCGACATCCGGCGCCTGACCGGAATCGACGGCGAACTCTTCGACACCATCAGCGTGTTCGAGAACTACCCGCTGGACCCGGATGCCCTGAACGGCGGCGCGCGGGCCGGCGGCCCGCGGGTGGCCGCCGTGCGCACCCACAACGACGTGCACTATCCGCTGGCGCTCATCGCCACCCCGGGCCCGTCGCTCGACCTGCAGTTCACCTACCGGCCGGACCTCTTCTCGGCCGACGACGTCGAGCGGGTCGTCCGGCGGTACACCCGGCTGCTGGAGACGATCGCCGGGGCGGACCCGGACACCCGCGCCGACCGGATCGAGGCCCTGGAGCCGGCCGAGACCCACCGGCTCGTCGAGGAGTGGAACGACACCGGAACCCCGGCCGCCCCCGTCGCCGTGGCCGACGCCGTGCGGGAACGCGCGGCGTGTACGCCCGGTCGGACGGCGGTGGTCGACGCGACCGGCACGCTGACCTACGGCCAACTCGACGCGCGGGCCGACCGGCTGGCCCGTCGGCTGCGGGCCCGGGGCATCGGCCCGGAGGACCTGGTGGCGGTGGCGGTGCCGCGGTCGGCGGAGTTGCTGGTCGCGCTGCTGGCCGTCCTCCGGGCCGGCGCCGCCTACCTGCCGCTCGACCACCGGCACCCCGCCGAACGGACCGCGTTCATGGTCGAGGACGCCGCGCCCGCGCTGGTGCTCACCGGCGGCGAGGAACCGCCCGGCCTGCCGCCGGCGGACCGGCTCGCCCGGCTCGCACTGGACGACGCCGACACGTTCGGCGAACCGTCCGGGCAGCCCGACGAGTACGGCGAGGTCCCGCCGGAGCCCGCCCGCCCCGTCCCCGAAGCCTGCACCGCCTACGTCATCTACACCTCCGGCTCCACCGGGCGGCCCAAGGCCGTTGCCGTGTCACGCGCCAACATGAACGCCCTGGTCGGCTGGGCGGTGGAGCGGTTCGGCGGCGACGGGCTGGACCGGGTCCTGGCCGCCACCTCGCTCTCCTTCGACGTCTCGGTGTTCGAGCTCTTCGCCCCGCTGGCCGCCGGCGGACAGGTGGAGATCGTCCGCGACCTGCTCGAACTGGCGGAACGGCCCTGGCAGGGCTCGCTCATCAGCGGTGTCCCCTCCGCGCTGGCCGGGCTGCTCGCCGACCCGTCGCCGACCTTCGGGGCCCGGCTGCTCGTGCTGGCGGGCGAGGCCCTGCCCGAGCCCCTGGTGCGGCAGATCCGCCGCTCGCTGCCCGGTACGGCGATCGTCAACCTCTACGGGCCGACCGAGGCGACGGTGTACGCCACCGACTGGCCGTGCGCCGACGCGCAGGTGCCCGCCCCGCCCATCGGCCGCCCGCTGCCGCACACCCGGGCCTACGTCCTGGACCGCCGGCTGCGCCCCGTCCCGGCCGGGGTGGCCGGCGAGCTGTACCTGGCGGGCACCGGCGTCGCGCGCGGCTACCTCAACCGGCCCGCGCTGACCGCGGACCGCTTCGTCGCCGACCCGTACGGTGCTCCGGGAAGCCGGATGTACCGCACCGGCGACCTCGCCCGGTGGTCGTCCGACGGCGCGCTGGACTACCTGGGCCGCGTGGACAACCAGGTGAAGGTCCGCGGGCACCGGATCGAACTCGGCGAGGTCGAGGCGGTGGTGGCCCGTCACCCGGACGTCGCCCAGGCCGTCGTCCTGGCCCGAGACACCTCGGCGGGCACCACCCGGCTGGTCGCCTACGTGGTGCCGCGCCCCGGCGCGGAACCGGACCTCACGGACCTCGCGGACCGTACGGCGCAGGCGCTGCCCGGCTACATGGTCCCGGCCGGCTACGTCGTCCTGGACCGGCTGCCGGTCACCGCCAACGGGAAGCTGGACCGGGGCGCCCTGCCGGAGCTGGAACCGGTCGGGGACACCCCGGACACCGGCCGGGCCCCGCGCACCTCGCGCGAGGAAGTGCTGTGCGAACTCTTCGCGCAGACCCTGGGCGTGCCGCGGGTCGGGCCCGACGAGAGCTTCTTCGCGCTCGGCGGGGACAGCATCACCTCGATCCAACTGGTCAGCCAAGCCCGGCGCCGGGGGCTGGAGTTCACTCCCCGGGACGTCTTCGACCACCGGAGCCCGGCGAACCTGGCCAGGGCGGCGCGCGAGCGGGCCCACCCCGTGGCCGAGGAGGACACCGAGGCGGGACCGGGACCGCTGGAACCGACTCCGGTGATGGAGCGGCTCCGGGAACTGGGCGGTCCGATCGGCCGGTTCAACCAGTCGATGTTCGTCCGGCTGCCCGTCGGTATCGACGAGCGGACGCTGTCGGCGGCGCTGCGGTCGGTGGCGGACCGTCACGAGGCCCTGCGGCTGCGGCTGCACCGGAAGGACGGCGACACTTCCTGGGACCTGGAGATCACCGAGCCGGGAGCCGACCTCGGGCACCGGCTCGCCCGCCACGACGTCTCCCGGCTGACCGGTGCCGAACTGAGCGGGACCGCCCGGCGGCAGGCCGAACTCGCCTGGGACCGGCTGGCCCCCGAGGACGGCACGATGTGGCAGGCGGTGTGGCTCGACGCGGGCCCGGCCGCCCCCGGGTACCTGCTGCTGGCCGTGCACCACCTCGCGGTGGACGGCGTCTCCTGGCGCATCCTGCTGGGCGACCTGGCGGAGGCCGCCGACGCGCTGCGCCGCGGCGCCCCCGCCTCGCCCGCACCGGTGGGGACCTCGCTGCGCCGCTGGTCGAGGCTGCTCGCCGCGGAGGCCGGCAGCGCCCGGCGGACGGCGGAACTCGGCCTGTGGACGAGGATGCTGGAGGGCGGCGACGCGCCGCTCGGCCGGCGGGCACCGGACCCGGCCCGTGACGTGGTGGCCTCCCGGCGGAGCGTCGAGCTGACGCTGCCGGCGGACGCCACCAAGGCGCTGCTGACCGACGTGACGACCGTCTTCCACGCCACGGTCAACGACGTCCTGCTCACCGCGGTGGCGCTCGCGGTGCAGGACTGGTGCCGTCGGCGCGGGCGCCCCGCCACCGCGGTGCTGGTGGACGTCGAGGGCCACGGCCGGGAGGAGGACGCGGTCGGCGGCGTGGACCTGTCCCGAACGGTGGGCTGGTTCACCAGCGTCCACCCGGTCCGGCTGGACCCGGGCGACGTCGAGTGGCCGGACCTGTGGGCGGCCGGGCCGGAGACCGGGCGGGTGCTGAAGCGGGTCAAGGAGCAACTGGCCGCGATCCCCGACCACGGTCTGGGCTACGGCCTGCTCCGCCACCTCAACCCGGACACCGGGGACGTCCTCGCGGGGCTGCCCGTGCCGCAGATCGGCTTCAACCACCTCGGCCGGTTCACCGCGCCCGCCGGGACCGGTGAGTGGGCGCCGGCGTACGGGATCGGCGGGTTCACCGGCGGCGCCGACCCGGACCTGCCGCTGGCGCACCCGGTGGAGGTCAACACCCTCGTCCGGGACGACGACGGCTCGGCCCCGGTGCTCGTGGCCGAGTGGTCCTGGGCGGCGGAGCTGTTCACGGCGGCGGAGGTCGAGGACCTCGGAGAGACCTGGTTCCGCGCCCTGCGCGCGCTGGTCGACCACGCCCGACGCCCCGACTCGGGCGGCCACAGCCCGTCCGACCTGCCACTGGTCTCCCTGTCCCAGGACGAGATCGACCGGCTTCAGGAAGAACTTGCCCTGGAGGGGGAGTTGTGACAACCGCAACGAAGCGCACGCCCAGGATCGACACCGTTCTGCCCCTCACGCCCGTCCAGGAGGGGCTGGTCTTCCACGCGGCGTACGACGAGGACGGCTCGGCCCTGTACAACGTGCAGGTGGCGCTGGACCTGGAAGGTCCGCTCGACGCCGGCGTGCTGCGGCGGTCGGTGGAGGCCGTCGTCCGGCGGCACCCGACCCTGAGGGCGAGCTTCCGGCGCAGGGCCTCCGGCGACACCGTGCAGGTGGTCCAGTCGGAGGTGCCGGTGCCCTGGGAGGAGGTGGACCTCACCGCGGTCGCGGACGGCGACGTGGAGGCCGAGACCGGCCGGATCACCCTGGACGCCCGCACCCGCCGCTTCGACCTGGCCGCGGCCCCGCTGGTGCGCTTCACCCTGGTCCGGCGCCGGTCCGACCGGTTCCGGCTGGTGCTGACGAATCACCACGCCGTCCTGGACGGCTGGTCCACCGGGCTGCTGCTGCGCGAGCTCTTCGAGGTCTACGGCGCCGGCGGCGACGCGTCGGCGCTGCCGCCCGCCGTGCCGCTCCAGGAGTTCTTCGCCTGGCGGGCCCGCCAGGACGCCGGCCGGGCCCGGACGGTGTGGCGCGCGGCGCTGGCCGGCCTGGAGGAGGCCACCAGGGTGGCCCCGAACGCGGACACCCGCACGGCGGTGCCGACCGAGCAGGTGCTGGTCACCGTGCCCGCGGACCTGACGGCGGCCGTCGTCGAGCGCGCCCGGCGACTGGGCCTGACCACCAACACCGTGGTCCAGGGCACGTGGGGCCTGCTGCTGTCCCGGCTGACGGGCCGGGACGACGTGGTCTTCGGGACCACGGTGGCCGGCCGGGCACCCGAGCTGCCGGACGTCGAGGCCATGGTCGGGATGCTGGTCAACACCGTGCCGGTGCGGGTCCGGATCGACCCGCGGGAGACCCTCGCCGGGCTGTTCGCCCGGCTCCAGGACGAACAGTCCCGGCTGGGCGCCCACCAGCACCTCGGGCTGACCGAGATCCAGGGCCTGTCGGAGGTGGACGGAGACCTCTTCGACTCGCTCGTGGTGTTCGAGAACTACCCACTGGACAGGTCCGTCGACTCGGTCGTCGGCGTGCGGGTGACGGCCACGGAGGCGCACAACAGCGTCCACTACCCGTTGAGCCTGCTCGCCCACCCGGGCGAGACCATCGTGCTCTGCTTCGGCTACCGGCCGGACCTGGTCAGCGGCCCGTCGGCCCGGCGCGTCGCCGACCGCTTCGTGCACCTGCTCGACGGCTTCGCCACCGGCGCGTCGGACACCGCCGTCGGCGGGATCGACGTCCTGACCGCGGAGGAACGGCACCGGCTGGTCGTCGGGCTGAACGACACGGCCCGCCCGGTGCCGGACCGCTCGGTCGCCGAGCTGTTCGCCGCCCAGGCCGCGGCCACGCCCGAGCGCGTCGCGGTCCGGTACGGCGGACGGGCCACGTCCTACCGGGAGTTGGACGACCGCGCGAACCGGCTGGCGGCCGCACTCGGGGCCCGCGGCATCGGGCCCGAGGACATCGTCGCCCTGGCGGTGCCGCGGTCGACCGAGATGGTCGTGGCGCTGCTCGCCGTCCTGAAGGCCGGCGCGGCCTACCTGCCCATCGATCCCGGCTACCCGGCCGAACGCGTCGGCTTCATGCTCGCCGATGCCCGGCCCGCCCTGCTCATCACCACGACCGGCCTCGTCGAGCGCCTCGGCGCGAACCCGGGGATCCCCCGGCTCCTCGTCGACGACGTCCACGCTTCGGAAGGAGACTTCTCATGAGGGTACTGTCCACCGCCGCCCCCGGCTCCGGGCTCTTCCTGCCCACCGTCCCGCTGGCCTGGGCGCTGCGCAGCGCCGGGCACGAGGTCCTGGTCGCCAACAACGGCCGGGCCGCCGAGACGCTGGTCTCGGCCGGTCTCCAGGCGGTCGACGTGTGCCCCGACCGTGACGTGTTCGCCGAGTTCATGGAAGCGAGCCGGGTGATCAACTCGACGCCGCCGGGCGCCCCGAGGCCCCGGCGCGGCGGGCTCGGGCTGTTCGGCGAGGAGATGGCCGAAGGCCTGCTGAAGGTCGCCGAGGAGTTCCGGCCGGACCTCGTGCTGTCCACCCTGGAGCAGGGGGCCGGCCCGCTGGTGGCCGCCGCGCTCGGTGTCCCGTACGTGGAGCAGAGCGTCCGGCTGGCGTGGGCGGGCAGCGACGAGCAGGCCGTGACGTACCGCGGGAACATCGCCCGCTACCTGGAGCCCACCCGGGCCGAGCTCGGCCTGGACGAACCGGCGGCGGCCGCCGCGATGATCGACGTCCGGCCGCCGAGCATGGGGGGCCGCGACGACGCGACCGAGTGGTCGATGCGCTACGTGCCCTACAACGAGAGCCGGCTGCTGCCCGAGTGGGCGCTGGCGACGCCGTCCCGGCCTCGGGTGTGCCTGACCATGGGCAGTGTCCTGCCGCTGTCCGGTGAACTCGGCGAGCTCACCGCGTTCCTCCAGGAGTGCGGTGGTCTGGACATCGACCTGATCCTCGCGATGGGGGAGGCCGAGGCGGCGGCGCTGGGTCCGGTGCCCGACAACGTGCGGGTGGCCGGCTGGGTGCCCCTCAGCACCCTCCTCCCGACCTGCGCCGCCATCGTGCACCACGGGGGTGCCGGCACCGCGCTGACCGCACTGGCCCACGGCGTTCCGCAGCTGGTCGTGCCACGGCTCGCCGACCAGCCCGCGAACGCGGCCGTGATCGCGGCCCGGGGCGTCGGACTGGCCTGCGCCCCGCACGAGGCGACCGCGTCCACCGTGAAGGACCTGCTGCGGCAGCTGCTCGACGTGCCGGACTACCGGCGGACGGCCCGCGAGGTGCAGGCGGAGATCGCCGCCCGGCCCAGCCCCGCGGCGCTGGTCGCGCGTCTGGAGGAACTCGCCGGCGCGCGGTGACCGGAACAGGGGTCGTCCAAGGTCAGGGGCACTTTGCCGAGTCTTGAAGAAAGGGTGCCCGGCCTGGAACCATGGCCTGCGGCCGCACGTCGTACCCACAGGTGATCGGCCGGGGGGACAGGCCGCCCGGCACGTTACGCTGCTTTGAGGGGTAAAGCGGCGCCGTGCCGCCATCGGACAACTGCCGGGACCGGCCCGCGGCTCCAGGGGGAGCCTGGTCGGTCCCGTCCTGCCACGGAGGTACTGGCCTTGCACATCGACGCCTGGATCGAGGGCATTCCACCGACGGCGGTGTACGCCGTCGTCGGTCTGATCATCCTCATCGAGTCGCTGGGCATCCCGTTGCCCGGCGAGATCGCCCTGGTCACGGCGTCGCTGATGGCGGTCAAGGGCGTGGTGAGCCCGTGGGGCGTGGCGGGCGTCGCGATCGCGGGCGCGATCATCGGCGACTCGATCGGCTACTCGATCGGGCGCAAGGGGGGCAAGCCGCTCTTCGAGAAGCTGGGACGCAAGTTCCCCAAGCACTTCGGGCCCTCGCACCTGGCCACCGCCGAGCGCTCGTTCCAGAAGTGGGGCATGTGGGCGGTCTTCTTCGGCCGCTTCATCGCCCTGCTGCGCATCTTCGCCGGTCCGCTGGCGGGCGCGCTGAAGATGCCGTACTGGAAGTTCCTGATCGCCAACGTGCTGGGCGGCGTGATCTGGGCCGGCGGCACGGCGATGCTGGTCTACAAGGTGGGCAAGAGCATCGAGCCGTGGCTGGCCCGCTTCTCCTGGGCCGGTCTGGCCGCCGCGGTCGTGATCGGCGGCCTGTCGGCCTGGATCATGAAGCGCCGGGCGGCGAAGACCCACGCGAAGATCGAGGCGGAGCAGGCGGCGGCCGCCGCCACCGCCGGGGCGGCGACGGCCCCGGTCGCGGAGTGACCGTGCACTGACGACGCAGTGACAACCCGGCTGCGGACCGTGACGAACGGCCGCCCCGGAGCCATCGGGCCCTCGGAGTAGCATCACCGGAGTACCTGCCGGTCTTTGCACTCTGGAGGGCCCGATGACGTTGCAGCCGACCTGGGACGCCGTGGACGCGTACTTCTCCGAGCAGCTGGTCGGGCACGACCCGGTGCTGGAGTCGGCGGCGGCCGCCGCCGACGCGGCCGGGCTGCCGAAGATCGCGGTGGCCCCCAACCAGGGCAAGCTGCTGCACCTGCTGGCGCTGACCCAGGGCGCGAAGCGGATCCTGGAGGTCGGCACGCTCGGCGGCTACAGCGCGATCTGGCTGGCCCGGGCGCTGCCCGCGGACGGCACCCTGATCACCCTGGAGATCGACCCGCGGCACGCCGAGGTGGCACGCGGCAACCTGGCCGCCGCAGGGCTGGAGGACGTCGCCGAGGTGCGGCTGGGCCGGGCCGCCGACTCGCTGGCGGCACTGGTGGAGCAGGGCGCGGAGCCGTTCGACCTGGTCTTCATCGACGCGGACAAGCCGAGCAACCCCGAGTACTTCCGCCGGGCGCTCCAGCTGACCCGGCCGGGCTCGCTGATCATCGTCGACAACGTGGTGCGCGGCGGCGCGGTCGCCGACGCGGCCAGCACCGACCCGGCGGTGGTCGGCACCCGGGCGCTGCATGAGCTGATCGCGGCCGAGCCGAGGGTCACCGCGACCTCGGTGCAGACGGTCGGCAGCAAGGGCTACGACGGCTTCACGCTCGCCCGCGTGCAGCACTGAGCCGGCGCGCACGGAAGCGCGCAACGGCGAGGAACGGCCGGGGGCGGCGAGGAACGGTCGGCGACGGCAGGGAACGGTCGGCAACGGCCGGATGGCCGGCGCCGGCAAGGAACGGAACGGAGACGGAGACATCGTGCGGATCGGACTGCTGGGCACCGGCACCTGGGCGGAGCGGGTGCACGCGCCCGTGCTGGCGGAACACCCCGGGCTGGAGTTCACCGGCGTCTGGGGCCGCCGCCCGGAGGCGGCCGAGGCCCTGGGCGCGGCGCACGGCGTGCCCGGGTACGCGGACCTCGACCGGCTGCTGGCCGACGTGGACGCGGTCTCCGTCGCGCTGCCCCCGACGGTGCAGGCGGACCTCGCGGTGCGGGCCGCCGAGGCCGGCTGCCACCTGCTGCTGGACAAGCCGGTCGCGCTGACCGTGCCGGACGCCGAGGCCGTCGCCGAGGCGGTCCGCGCGCAGAAGGTCGCCTCGGTGGTGTTCTTCACGGTGCGCTTCGGCGGCCCGCAGATCCCGTGGATCGAGGAGCAGGCGGCGCTGGGCGGCTGGTACACGGGCCGCTCGGACTGGTACGGCTCGGTGTTCGTGCCCGGCAGCACCAGCCCGTACGCGGCCTCGCCGTGGCGCCGGGAGAAGGGTTCGCTGTGGGACGTCGGCCCGCACGCGCTGTCCGTGCTGCTGCCGGTGCTCGGCGACGCGACGCAGGTGACGGCGGTGGCCGGCCCGATGGACGCCGTGCACCTGGTGCTGCGGCACGCCGGCGGCGCGTCCAGCACGCTCGCGCTGAGCCTGACCGCGCCGCTCGCGGCGGGCGGCACGGGCATGGAGCTGCGCGGCGAGCACGGTGTGGTGCAGCTGCCGGAGCGCGGCGAGGGCCCGCAGGCCGCCCTGCACCGGGCGCTGGACGCCCTGCAGTCCGCCGCGGCGTCCGGTGAGCCGCACTCCTGCGACGCGGACTTCGGGCTGCGCGTGGTGGAGATCCTCGCCGCGGCGGAGCGCTCGCTGGCGGAGGGCGGACCGGTCGCGGTCTGAGGCCGACCCCGGCCCGCAACGGGATGGGACGCGCCGCAACGGGGCAGGACGGCCGGGACGGACAGGACGAATGGGACGGCCGGGTGGAGCACCGAGGTGCCCCGCCCGGCCGTCGGCTGTCAGATGCCGAACGGCACCGCTGAGCGGACCGTAAAGGAGCATCCGACGGGCCGGTGGGGCCCGGCGGTGCGGTCAGGCCGGCGGCAGGGGCGGCCGGTCCGGTCCCGGGCGGCGGTCGGTGGGGCGGGCCGGGGGGATGACCGGTGCGTGGAAGTCGCGCGGGCCGGTCCAGAGCGCGGGGACGGCGTCGCTGCGGCGGGCCAGTTCGTACGCCACGGCCTCGTAGTTGACGCGCCAGCCGTGGAAGTGCGCCCAGGCGTCCTCGACCGGCCGTTCGCGGGGGAAACCGGCCGCGGTGATCATCGCGACGGCGCCCAGGTACTCGGCGTAGCTCAGCCGGATCGGCACGTCCGGGTCCGGGTCGGGGTCGAAGTCGATGCGCAGCGAGCGGGCGATGTCGCGCAGCGCGGTGAAGCCGGCGCGCAGGACCAGCCGGGCCTCCGGCGGGGAGGTGCGCGGGCACAGGGCGAGGTGCAGGGCGGCGGCGTCCATCACCGAGATCAGGCCGACCACCCAGCTGCGGTTCGGCTGCGGGGAGCGGAAGGAGAGCAGCACGGGGTAGTTGGAGTGGCTCTCGCCGATGTCGGCGGCCAGGCGCTCCCAGTCGCGGTAGAGCTGGGGGAGCGCGGTCTCGGTGTCCACCAGGGACTGGCGGGCCAGCAGCTCGGGGCCCCAGGCCGGTTCGCCGGCCCGGGACTGCAGCAGCGTCACCTCGGTCTCGCGGCGCTGGTAGGCGGCGTAGAGAGTCGGCAGGTAGGAGATCTGCAGGGCGATCACCAGCGGGCCGCTGGCGGCGGCCATGAAGTCGATCGCGGACAGGTGCAGGCGGTCGCCGCTCGCGAAGCCCAGGGTGAACAGGCTGGACCCGGCCTCGCGGATGGACACCGTCCAGTCGAGATCGGACGTGCCGTGCAGCAGCAGCGTGTAGGCGATCAGCATCCCGCTGAGCCACACCGTGAGCATGCCCAGCAGGACCAGCGGCGCCAGCCAGGTGAGCGCCCGGTCCTGCGCGCGGTAGCCGCCGATCGGCGCGGCGGAGAGCCGCAGCACGCCGCGCAGCACCGTCCAGAGCCGGTTCACCAGGGACGAGTAGAGCCCGCGGGGGACGACCAGGGTGCGCAGGATGCTGCCGACGACCAGCAGGAGCAGCAGCGCACCGACCACGGTGTGGATCAACCTCATGACGACATTCTGACGGGCGGTCGGAGCGGGTGCGGCGGAGGTCCGGTTCCGCCTGGGCCGTCGGCGGACATCGATGGACATCAGCGGACATCGGCGGAGCGGCACCGCGCGTCCGCTGACCAGCCGTCACGGGCGGTATGACGACGATCACACCGCCTCCGTGCTGCCCGGGCCGACCCCCGGAGCCGTCTATCTGTTCGAAGGGGTCTTGTGCCCACGAACGGAGCGGGGAGCGGACTGTGCGTGCACGGCGAGGTGACGCGACCGGGGCGGACGAGCCCGGACGACGGCGGTGGCGCCCGGTGCGCCGGATCGACTACCCGCGCCGCGGGCGGCGCGGGGTGCGCCGCTGGCTGCCGTCCTGGCGGCAGCTGCTCCTGGTGGCCGGCGTGGGGACGGTGGCGCTGACGGGCTGGCTGGCCTGGTTCTTCGTGACCACCAAGGTGCCCGACGACCTGAACTCCTTCGCCACCCAGCAGAACAACGTCTACTACTGGGCCGACGGCACCGAGATGGCGCGGATCGGCGAGACCAACCGGCAGGAGGTGCCGCTCGACCGGGTGCCGGAGCCGGTGCGGTGGGCCGTGCTGGCCGCCGAGAACGAGACCTTCTACTCGGACCCGGGGATCTCGGCCACGGGCATCGGCCGCGCGGTGTGGCAGATGGTCTCCGGCGGCGAAACCCAGGGCGGCTCGACCATCACCCAGCAGTACGTCAAGAACATCTACCTGAACCAGCGCCAGTCCATGGACCGCAAGCTCAGCGAAGCCGTCATCGCGATCAAGCTGGACGACCGGATGAGCAAGGACGACATCCTGGCCGGCTACCTCGACAGCAGCTGGTTCGGACGCGGCAGCTACGGCATCCAACGGGCCGCGGCGGCGTACTACGGCAAGGACGTCTCGCAGCTCGATCCGAGCGAAGGGGCCCTCCTCGCCGCCCTGCTGAAGGGGGCCGGGCAGTACGATCCGGCGCTCGGGCCGGAGAACCACGAGCGGGCCGAGGAACGGTGGTCCTGGATCCTGGACCGCATGGTGGAGATCGGGAAGCTCTCCCGCGCAGAGCGCGCCCGGTACACGGTGTTCCCCGAGCCGAAGCCGCAGCCGAAGAACCCCGGGCTGAGCGGCCAGGTCGGCTACCTTGTGGACATGGCCAGGGCCTACGTGGAGAGCCACAGCGACATCACGCCCGCCCAGTTCGACCTCGGCGGCCACCAGATCTACACCACCTTCGACAAGCCGAAGGTCACCGCCCTCGCCGCGGCCGTCCAGGAGGCCACCAAGGGGATCGACCCCGACAACCGCGAGGCCGACAGGCTCCTGAAGGTCGGCGCGGCCTCGGTGGCCCCCGACGGCAGGATCGTCGCGCTCTACGGCGGGCCCGACTACCTCAAGCAGGGCTTCAACAACGCCAACACCACCACGGTGCCCGTCGGTTCGGCCTTCACCCCGGTGGTGTACGCCGCCGGGCTGGGCCAGGGCGTCCAGCGCGAACGCGGCGGCCAGCGCACCCCCGTGACGCCCACCACCCCGTACAACGGGGACAACGGGGTGAACGTGCTGACGCCCGAGGGTCCGTACTGGGGGCGCGACGGCAAGATCGTGAAGACCGCCAACGACGGCAAGCGCAACTGGGGGCAGGTCAGCCTGCGCAGCGCCGTCGAGCAGTCCGTCAACGGGCCGATGATGCAGCTCGGCATGGACGTCGGCCTGGACCGGGTGCAGAAGACCGCCGCCGACCTCGGGCTGCTCCCCGGCAGCATGGGCGAACTGGTACCGGCCTTCGGGGTCGGCAACTCCACGCCCAGCGCGATCAGGACGGCGGACGCCTACACCGCCTTCGCAGGCGGCGGCAAGCGCACCGAGCCGTACTCGGTGTCCAGGATCACCCGCAACGGCAGCCCGCTCGACCTGCGCCTGCCGACGCCCGTGCAGGCGCTGCCGGCGGCGGTGGCGGGAGAGGTGGACACGGCGCTCAAGGGCGCCGTCCGCAGCGGCAGTTCCACGTGGGCGGCGGAGGCCGGCCCGGACCTGGCCGCGAAGCCCGGTACCACCGCGGACCGTACGGCGGGGTGGTCCGTCGGCTACAGCGGGCAGCTGGCCACCGCGGTCACCGTCTTCCGGGCGGACCTGCGGGACCTGAAGCTGCTCCCGCTGGAGGGGCTGGGCGGGGCGGCGCCGGACACCCCGGACTCGGCGCTGCCGAGCCGGATCTGGACGACGTACATGAAGGCGGTGGGCGGGCGGTAGGCGCGCCGGCCGTGGGGTTCGTGAGGCCTGTTCTGCCCGTGGTGTGTGTGATGTCCGTGGGGCCCGTGGGGCCCGTGGTGTCACGGGCCCCACGGGCCGGCCTACTTGACCAGGCGCGGCCAGTCGGCCGGCTGCCCGGGGTCCAGCCCGCGCAGCTTGTCGAGCACCTTGGGGTCCTGGGCGTCCATCCAGTCGGCGACCTGGCGGAAGGAGACGCAGCGGACCTCCTCGCGCTTGCAGACGCTCTTCATGACGTCCTCGATGGCCTGCATGTAGATGCCGCCGTTCCAGTCCTCGAAGTGGTTGCCGATGAAGAGCGGGGCGCGGCTGCCGTTGTAGACGCGTTCGAAGCCGGCGAGGTAGCTCTCCTTGGTCTGCTTCTCCCAGGTGTCGAACTTCTTCGGGTCTCCCTTGGTGCTGCTCTCCCCGGACTGGACGGAGAGGAAGTTGAAATCCATCGAGAGGCGCTGGGAGGACAAGGCGGGGTAGGGCAGCAGCTGCAGCGGGAAGTTCCAGACGCCCTCCTTCTTGACCGGCCAGACCTGGAACTCGCCCGGGGAGCTGGCGTCGTAGCGGAAGCCCTTCGCCTTCTCGGCGGCGAGCAGGTTCTTCTGGCCCTCCAGGCAGGGGGCGCGGCCGCCGACCAGCTCCTTGGTGTAGTCGAAGGGGAGGGGCGGGAGGTCCTTGAAGCCGGTGTTGGTCTTCCAGTTGGTGACGAAGGAGATCGCCTGGTCGAGCTCGCTCGTCCACTCGTCGGTGGACCAGTCACCGCCGCCGCCGGGCTGGGGGCCGCAGAAGTGCCCGTTGAAGTGGGTGCCGATCTCGTTGCCGTCCAGCCAGGCCAGGCGCAGTTGTTCCAGAGTGTCCTTGATGTGGGGGTCGGTGGCGAAGTCGATGGACGCGGAGCCGGCGTCGTGCTGCGGGGGGTGGTAGAGGGAGCGTTTGGACTTGGGGAGGGTGTAGAGGCCGCTCAGGAAGAAGGTCATCTGGGCGTTGTTCTCCACCCCCAGCTTGCGGAAGCGGGAGAACAGGCGCTCGTCGCCCTCCAGAGCGCCGTCCCAGGAGAAGACGACGAACTGCGGCGGCCGCTCGCCGGGCTTCAGCTTCTCGGGCTTCGGCTGCTTCGGCTGAGGTCCGGTGTCGGAGGTGGAGCCGTCGCCGAGCACCTTCACCTGGCCGTCCCAGGTGGGAGTCGGAGTGGGGGTCGGGGTTGGAGTGGGGGTGTCGGTGGGTGCCTCGGACGGGGTGCTGGACGTCGGGCCCGCGGGGGTGGTGCCGGTGGCGGTGGGTCTGCTCTGCACGCCGGAGCAAGCCGTGGTCAGGACGAGGGAGGAAACGACTCCCACAAGCAGACCGTTCATGCCGCGCGCAATCCGCACCGGACCCCCACTTCACTGACGCAAGTCAGTAGATGTTCGGATAAATGATCGAAATGGAGGGATCATCAGAACATCTTTGATCGACGCCTGTCGAGGCGGGGGTGCGGTGGCAACTGGCGTACGTATCAAACGGTCTGACGGTTCATCTGGTCTCTCGCGAGGACGCACGGAAGGCTGCAGCGGCCGCGACGGTGTAGAAGCGCCTGACCCGGTCCGAGGAGCCGGGCACCCGGAGGAACTCGTTGCGCTCGCGGTCCCAGAGCCCCCAGCACTCCAGCGCGACGAAGTGCGGGCTGGAGGAGTCGATCAGGCGGATCTCGAACCGGGCGGGAGAGGGCGGAGGGGGAGGGGGAGGGGTGGCGGGGAGGTGATCGGTCATCGCCGGGTCGCCACCTGGATGAAGCCGGAGGCCTTCTCGACACGCTTGGAGAAGTCGGCGAACTCCCCCTCGATCGGGGAGATGGCGGACTTGCTGGGGACGAGGATGGCGCCGGCCTGCCGGTCGAGCACCCGCTGCAGAGCGGCGCGGAGCATGGGGCGGTGGTCGGGCCCCTTCGTGGCGGCCTCGTCGTCCACGACGATGAGGTCGATGCCCCAGTTGAAGGCCTTGGCGTAGTCCTCGCACGCCCGCAACTCGCGCTCGGGGAAGGAGGAGTTGGCCTTGGTCAGGTAGAGGACGACCTGGAAGGACGGCGTGGGGGTGGGGCAGGACATAGATGTCTCCATGGTTGCACTTCGCGTTCGGCTTTTCACGCGGTGTAGCCATGGTGGCGTGCTGGCCCTTACGATCGGAAGGCTTTCCCACTTGACAGTCTCTGGCGTGGGATTCAGCCAGCCATGGAGGTCTGATTATGCGTGAGACGGAGCTCAATCCTTCGGCATCTCCTCTGGAGGCGTTCGGAGCCCAACTGCGCAAGGCACGCAAGGCGGCTGGTCTGACCCAGGCGGAGCTTGGGCGGCTCACATCCTTGAGTGACAGTCAGATTTCAAACCTCGAAAGAGGTACACGCAGTCCCACACTCGACTGGGTCATCGAGGCCGACCGGGTTCTGAACACTGGTGGGACTCTGGAGCTGACCTACTGGAGCCTGAGCGGTGGGGGATCACTTCTGGAGGGCTTCGCGGAGTTTGCAGCACATGAGGCGAAGGCTGTTGAGCTGCGGCAGTTCGAGTTGGGCGTCGTTCCCGGGCTGTTCCAGACCAAGGCATACGCAGAGACTCTGGCGGCGGCCGACGTGCGTCGGGGAGTCATCACCAGCGAGGAGGCCGAGGCTCGGGTCTCCTACCTTCTCACTCGTCAGCAGCGCCTCAACAGTGTGGACATGCCGCTGGTCCATGCGGTGTTGGATGAGAGTTGCATTCGAAGGCTGGTAGGCGGTCCGGCTGTCATGCAGGAGCAGTTCGATCGGTTGGCGGAGCTGTTCGAGCGCCCGAGGGCCATCATCCAGGTGGCGCCGTTCTCGATGGGCGAGCACAGATCGCTCGCCCTGCCGGTGGTGCTGCTGACGATGCCCGACCGCAGCATGCTCGGATACACGGAGTCCCAGGCGCGTGGATATCTCACCAGGGAAGCCGAGACCGTAACAGCGTGGGCCAGGGACTACGATCGGCTTCAGGTGGGCGCCAGTTCGGACGTGGTGTCCCTCGCCGCGATCCGCGCAGCTCGGAAGGATCTTTGAAATGACCCGCACTGACGGCGTGACTCTGACCGGCGCTACCTGGGTCAAGTCCAGCTACAGCCAGAACGGTGGCAACTGCGTCGAGGTGGCGCCTGACTTCCCCGGCGTCGTTCCCGTCCGTGACTCCAAGGACCCCGAGGGGCCCGCCCTCGTCTTCACCTCCGACGCCTGGCGGTCGTTCGTCGCCGCCGTCGCCGCCGGCGAGCTCTGACCTGTGGCCCCCGGGCTGGGCCCGGGGGCCACAAATTCGCTGGCGTGTGCCGCCGTCCGGGAATGATGATCACGGGATGCATGTCTTCCTGGAAACCGAGCGGCTCGTGCTGCGCCCGTTCGCCGACACCGAGACCGACGTCGACGGCCTGTTCGCTCTGGACAGCGACCCCGACGTGATGCGCTTCATCAACGGGGGCAAGCCGACCACCCGCGAGGCGATCCAGACACGCACCCTGCCGCGGCTCCTCCACGACTACCCGGCCTTCGGCACCCGCGGCTTCTGGGCCGCCGACGACCGAGCCACCGGTACCTTCCTCGGCTGGTTCGAGCTGCGCCCCCTCGACGACCAGCGCCCGTTCGTCGTGGAGCTCGGGTACCGCCTCAACAAGGCCGCCTGGGGCAAGGGCTACGCCACGGAGGGCTCGCGCGCCCTGATCGACAAGGGCTTCACCGACCTCCGGGTGGAGCGGGTCACCGCGAACACGATGGCGGTGAACACCGGGTCCCGGCGGGTGATGGAGAAGTCGGGCCTGTCGTTCCTCCGGAACTTCACCGGGGACTGGCCCGACGCGATCCCGGGTTCCGAGCACGGCGAGGTCGAGTACGACCTCGTCCGGGCCGACTGGGAGCAGCGGCGCCCGTGACCCCGCGGCGGCCGGTCCAGCCCTAACGGCGGCCACCGGCCGTCCCGACGACCCCCTGAGCCGTGTGGCTCGGGGGGTCGTGGCATTGACAGGGGCCTTCTGCGGCTGAATGCTAAGCAAGCGCTTAGTCAACCCGAGACCAAGGAGTCGCCCGATGTCCGAGACCCCTGCCTCGCCGCCCGGGGTGGACCTGGTGCGGTTGCGCGCCCACCTCGACCGGGAGCTGCCCGGGGCCGTCCGGGGGCAGCTGCGGGCCGACCTCATCGAGGGTGGCCGCTCGAACCTCACCTACGTCCTCTCCGACGGCTCCTCCCGCTGGGTGCTGCGCCGCCCGCCACTCGGACACGTCCTCGCCACCGCGCACGACATGGGCCGCGAGTACCGCGTCATGACCGCGCTGCGCGACACCGGCGTCCCGGTGCCGGACACCCTCCTCCTCGATCCGGGCACGGACGTCCTCGGCGCGCCCTGGTACCTCATGGAGTACGTCACCGGCACCGCCCACCGCGACGCCGCCGACCTAGCCTCCCTCGGCGAGCAGCGCGTCCAGGCCCTCGGCCGCCGCCTGGTCGACACCCTCGCCACCCTCCACCGGATCGACCCCGCCGCCGTCGGCCTCGCCGACTTCGGCCACCCCGACGGCTACCTGGAACGCCAGCTGCGCCGCTGGTCCAAGCAGCTCGCCGCCTCCCGCAGCCGCGACCTGCCCGCCCTGGACCGGCTGCACGCCGCGCTCGCCGAGCGGCTTCCGACGTCCCCCGCGCCCGCGCTGGTGCACGGGGACTACCGCCTCGACAACGTCCTCGTCGACGACGGTGACGCCATCGCCGCCGTGCTCGACTGGGAGATGTCCACCCTCGGCGACCCGCTCACCGACGTCGGCCTGCTGGTGATGTACACCGAACTGGCCGGCGTCGGCGGCGGCATCATCCCCTCCGCAATGACCGCCCCCGGCTTCCCGAAGCCCGACGAGATCGTCTCCCGGTACGCCGAGGCGACCGGCCGTCAGGCCGCCGACCTGGACTGGTACGTGGCCTTCGCCTCGTACAAGCTCGCCGCCGTCGCCGAGGGCATCTTCTTCCGCTTCCAGCAGGGCCGCACCCTCGGCGCGGGTTTCGAGCGGGCGGGCGAGATGGCCCCGATCCTCGCCCGCCACGGCCTGAACACCCTCAAGGAGAACTGACCGATGGACTTCGCGTACGACGCCCGGACGACCGAGCTCCGCGAGCAGCTGCTCGCCTTCATGGACGAGCACGTCCACCCCGCCGAGGCCGTCCTCGCCGCGCAGCTCGCCGACCCGGCCCGCGCGCCGTGGGCCGTCCCGCCGGTCGTCGCGGACCTGCAGGCCGAGGCCCGCAAGCAGGGGCTGTGGAACCTCTTCATGCCGGGTGAGCACGGCGCCGGCCTGACCAACCTGCAGTACGCCCCACTCGCCGAGATCACCGGCCGCAGCCCGCAGTTGGCCCCGCCCGCGCTCAACTGCGCGGCCCCGGACACCGGCAACATGGAGCTGCTCGCCCAGTTCGGCAGCGCCGAGCAGCGCGAGCGGTGGCTGCGCCCCCTCCTCGACGCCGAGATCCGCTCCGCCTTCGCGATGACCGAGCCCGAGGTGGCGTCCTCGGACGCCACCAACATCGCCACCCGGATCGAGCGGGACGGCGACGAGTACGTGATCAACGGCCGCAAGTGGTACATCACCGGGGCGATGAACCCGGAGTGCAGGCTGCTCATCGTGATGGGCAAGACGGACCCCGACGCCGAGCCGCACCGCCAGCAGAGCATGGTGCTCGTCCCGCGCGACACCCCCGGTGTGACCGTGAAGCGCGGCATGACGGTCTTCGGCTACGACGACGCCGACCACGGCGGCCACGCCGAGGTGCTGTTCGAGGACGTCCGCGTCCCGGCGGCCAGCCTGATCGGCGAGGAGGGGACGGGCTTCGCCATCGCCCAGGCCCGGCTGGGGCCGGGCCGGATCCACCACTGCATGCGGGCCATCGGCATCGCCGAGCGGGCGCTGGAGCTGATGTGCCGCCGTGTCACCGAGCGGGTCGCCTTCGGCAAGCCGCTCGCCGAGCAGGGCGTGGTGCAGGACTGGATCGCCGAATCGCGCGTGCGGATCGAGCAGTTGCGGCTCCTCGTCCTCAAGACCGCCTGGCTGATGGACACCGTCGGCAACCGGGGCGCGCACACCGAGATCCAGGCGATCAAGATCGCCACCCCGCGCACCGTCGAGTGGATCCTCGACAAGGCCGTCCAGGCCCACGGCGCCGCCGGCGTCAGCCAGGACACCCCGCTCGCCCAGCTCTGGGCCGGCAACCGCACCCTGCGGCTCGCCGACGGCCCGGACGAGGTGCACAAGCGCTCGCTGGCCCGCCGGGAGCTGAAGCGGTACCGGCGGTAGCCGCCCCACCGTCGAAAGCCCCGCCTGCCGACCTGGTCGAACACCGGGTCGGCAGTCCCGTTCCGGCGCTGACCTGCCCGGAAGCCGTGCTGCGGGGAAAACTAGACTGTCGGCTCGGCCGTCCGGAAAGGCAGGCGGCCGGAGTGACGGGGGGTCATGGCGATGTGGTCGACGATGTCCAATGCCGGTGTACCGGCACAGGACCGGTTCGCGTGGTTCACCGACATGGTCGCCCGGGACCTGGTCCCGGTGACGGTCTCCAGCCCGGAGGCCGCCGACTTCCGTGCGGAGGCCGCCGTGCTGGACCTCGGTCCGGTCCGGGTGTCGGCGCACTGCCACCCGCCGGTGCGTTCGCGTCGGCCCTCGGCGCTGACCCGACGCAGCGACCCCGAGCAGTACCAGCTGGCCCTGGTCGGGGGGAGGAACCCGATGTGGATCTCCCAGCACGGGAACGACTCCGGGCCGGTCAGCGGGGAGTTGGTGCTCTGGGACACCTCACGGCCGTTCGAGGCCGGCACGCGGTACGAGGACGGCACCAGCCAGGCCCTCATCCTGCACATTCCCCGCACCGCGCTGCCGGTCAACGCGGACAAGACCGACCGCCTGCTCGCCCGGCAGATCTCCGCCCGCCGCGGGACGGGCGCCATCCTGGCGCGCTTCCTCACCTCCCTGGGCGACCACGCCGCCGAGTGCGGGCCCGAGGAGCTGGAGCGGCTGGGAGGGATCGCCCGCGACCTGGCCGCCGTCTGCCTGGCCGAGTCCGCCGACGCCGCCCGCGAGGTCGACGCCACGACCCGCTCACGTGCCCTGCTGGAGCAGGTCAAGGTGTTCGTCGAGCACAACCTCGACCATCCCGACCTGGGGCCCGAGATGATCGCCGGGCGCCACCACGTCTCCGTGCGTTCGCTGCACGTGCTGTTCCAGGGCGAGGAGGAGACCGTCAGCAGACTGATCCGTCGGCGCCGCCTCGAACGCTGCCGCGCCGACCTCGCCCGGCCGGAGCTCGCCGAGCACTCCATCCGCAGCATCGCCGCCCGCTGGGGGTTCGCCAGCGCGGCCGTCTTCAGCCGGGCCTTCCGCGAGGCCTACGGGCTGACGCCCCGCGAGCACCGCCGGCAGAGCGCGCACGGAGCCGCCTGCGCGAACCCTCAAGAAAACCTGCGCTCGGCGCAAACCCGGGCGGACGGCTCGCTCCTAACCTGGCTGGGCGGGTGATCACCACCCCGTTCATCGCTTCCCGGGGGAAACCACATGAAGAAACTCCTCACTGCCGCCGCAGCCGCCGGCCTCGCCCTGACCGGTGTCACAGTGGCCGCACCCGCGCCGGCCCGGGCCGCCTCGGAGATCCCGGTGTTCCAGCTCGTGAACTTCGAGGGCCGGTGCCTGGAGGTCGAGAACTCCTCGACGCAGAACGGTGCCCGGGTGCAGCTGTGGGACTGCCACAACCAGCCCGGTTCGTACTGGCGCTTCGGGGACGTCGCCGGAACGAACTACCACTACCTCGTCAACGACCACAGCGGGAAGTGCCTGGAGATCGAGGACTCGTCGCTGTCGAACGGCGCCCGCGCCCAGCAGTGGGACTGTGTCGGCCAGCCCGGTGCCATCTGGGTTCATCTGCACGAGCTGTCGTACAAGTCGTATGACTACTACAAGATTCTCAACACCAGCGACAAGGCCCTGGAGGTCGAGAACTCCGCGAGCTTCAACGGGGCGCCCGTGCAGCAATGGAACTACGGCGGCCAGGGCGGGGCCCTGTGGCGCTTCTACTGGCTGTGACCCGGGCGGGGAAGCCGTCCCCCCGAGTCGCCGGCCTGCCCGCGTACGGGGGTCGTGGGCAGACCCGGTGCCGGGGGGCGGTCATTGGCCCTTAAGGGTGTCATACCCGGGTACTCAGGGGCCGGTTGGCTCCCTGGTATGACGGCTGCGGACCGTTCCCGCCCGTAGTGTCCTGCGTGTTCGATCGATCGAGGGCACGGAGGGACGGATCATGGGCAGTGGGGGACGGGCCTTGGCGGCGGTCCTGCTGGCGGCGACGGCGGTGCTGGGCACGGTGGGCGGCCCCGTGGCGGTGGCGGCGGGTGCGGAGGGCGGGGACGCCGGGCAGCGGGCGCGGGCGTGGCTGCCGGAGCCCACCGGGCCGTACCCGATCGGGACGACCGCCGTGCACCTGACCGACGCCGGCCGCGAGGACCCGTGGAAGCCCGGGCAGCGGCGCGAGCTGATGATCAGCCTCTGGTATCCGACCTCCCGCCCGGCCGACCCCGCCGACCGGGCCCCGTACATGGAGCCCGCCGCCGGGGAGCACTTCGGCGGCGCCGACGGCGTCGGGCTGATCAACTACGGCACCACGCCCGGCAGCACCGACTGGTCCGGCATTCGCACCCACGCCCGCAATGACGCGCCGGCGCTGCCCGGCCGGCGCCCGGTGGTGCTGTACTCGCCCGGCCTCGGCGACCCGCGCACCTGGGGGACGGCCCTCGTCGAGGACCTCGCCTCCCGCGGCTACGTCGTCGTCACCGTCGACCACACCTACGAGGCCTCGGAAGTCGCCTTCCCCGGAGACGAGTTGGCCACCTCGGTGCTCCCCGGCATGCTCGGGCAGCCGGACCTGGACATCGGCGCCGTGCTGCGGAAGTCCATGGCCGCCCGGGTGGCCGACACCCGCTTCGTCCTGGACGAACTGACCTGCCTCGGCGGCCGCAAGGACCTGCCGAGCGGGCTGGCCGGGGCGCTCGACCTCGACCGGATCGGCATGGTCGGCCATTCGGCCGGCGGCTTCACCGCGCTCCAGACCATGCACGACGACCCGCGGATCGCCGCCGGGATCAACCTGGACGGCCAGCTGCACTTCCCCGGCCCGGACGGCCGCACCGGCGTGTTCCTGCCCAGCGTCGCCGAGGACGGCCTGGACCGGCCCTTCCTGCTGATGGGCACCGGGAGCGACGACTCCGGGCCCTACCGCCGGCAGCCCGGCTGGAACGCCCTGTGGCAGCACAGCACCGGCTGGCACGCCGACGTCACCCTCACCGGGTCGAGGCACGGCTCGTACACCGACGCCCAGACCCTGCTGCCGCAGCTCGCCCGGCAGGGCGCCCTCGGCGCGGAGCAGCTGCGCAACGACGTCGGTGACGTCCGCCCCGGCCGCGCCGAGCTCGCCACCCGCTCGTACGTCGCCTCCTTCTTCGACCGCTGGCTGCGCGGCCACGACGACCACCTGCTGGACGGGCCCTCGCCGCGGTTCCCGGAGATGGGGTACGAGCGGTAGCGAAGGCGCTGCTCGGGTCAGGCCGATCCGAGCAGGGCGAGTCGGCTGGCGGTCCGGTCCAGGTCGCTGAACAGGTCCTCGGATGCCCCTTGGTCGATCGGGTCGGCGCCGATCAGCACCAGCCGGACGTCCCGGTCGCAGCAGACGTCCACCAGGTCGGCGAAGCGCCGCCGCCCGTCCGGGGTCGCCTCGGCCAGCGGCGGTACGTCGGTGAGCACCAGGGTGGGGAAGCGTTCGGTGAGCGCCAGCTGGTCGGCCGCCGAGGTCAGCCCCTCGCACAACTCGGCGAAGCCGAACCACACCTCGGCGTCGCGGACCGCGGCTGCCCGCAGCGGGCGGCCGTGCACCACGACCTCGTCCGCCTCGCTCGCGGTCGGCCGGGTGAGGCCGAGCATGCGCAGGCCCTCCTCGTCGTCGGTCCGCAACCGCGCGCCCTGGGTGAACCGTTGCGGCGTGCCGTCCGCAGGCTGCCGCTCCCGGCGGAAGTCCACCGGGCCCGCGATCTCCACGACGTCCATCCGCTCCTCGATCAGCCGGATCGTCGGCTCGAACAGGTGGTGGTACAGCGGGTTCGGCATCAGGCCGGCGGGCGGGTAGTTGGACGTGGTGACCAGGGTGATCCGCCGGTCCAGCAGCGTCCGGAAGAGCCGGGCCACCAGCATCGCGTCCCCGGCGTCGTGGGCGTGGAACTCGTCGAAGACCAGCACCCGGCAGTCGCCGAGCAGCTCGTCCACAGCGCGGTCGACCGCCGCGACCCGCTCGGCGGCCGGGTCCCGGTGCCCGTCGGCGGCGTGCAGGGCGACGCCCTCGTGCAAACGGCGGAAGAAGTCGTGGAAGTGCAGCCGCCGCTTCCGCGGAGTGGCCAGGCCGTCGAGGAAGGTGTTCACCAGCCAGCTCTTGCCCCGGCCCACCGGGCCCCACAGGTAGAGGTGGCGCGGCGGGCGGCGAACGAGCAGCCCGGTGCGGGCCAACTCCCCGGCCAGCCTCGACAACCGCTCGACGGCGGGCCGCTGGGCCGGATCCACGGCGAAGCCCCGTTCCCCGGCGGTCCGCCGGAAGTGAGCCAGCATCGCCTCGTACTGCTTCGTCGCCTTGTCCGTCACGTCCGCGAGCCCTAACAGTGCCTCAGAAAAGCTCCGACGGCGACCGCCTGGACGAGGAGCTCCCCGGCCGGTGCCGTCCCGTCCTCGGGGGTCGTTGCCGCCGGGCGGTTCACTGAATTCGGGACGGCATTTCGAGCGATATTCAGTGAATGGTTACGCGCGTCGACTCCTTTTCATCGATTCCGCTTGACCTGCTTCGACGCGTTTCTTAATCAGCCCTTACCCTTCGCCGTTGACCTGTGTTCATCAGCTCTGCTTTCCTTCATGCCCAGCAGGCGGCAATGGGGCCGACGGGGCGTCAATTCCGGGTGTGCGGAGAAATTCCGACCGGACGCGACTTCCCGCGGAACCCGCCGTCCGCCCCTTCCCCACAAAGGGATCGCCCGGGGCTCCCTCACGGCCCCGGACGATCGGCAGAAGAGAGGCACCCTCACCCATGGGTCACTCCCCAAGGACCGGACGCGCGAAGTACGCGGCGCTCACCGGCATCGCGTCGCTCGCGCTCGCCGTCGCCGGCCTGGCCGGCGCCGGTCCGGCCTCCGCGCAGGACATCTCCAGCTCGCAGGGAAGTACTGGCAGCACCGCCAACGAGTTCAACCCCTGGAGCCCGCAGAACGGCCACCCGTACCGGCACGGCGCGGTGCCCGGCATGTCCCAGCACGAGAACTACAAGAAGTGGCTCGACGCCCACAACCAGGCCGCGGCGACCGGTCAGCAGACCCTGTCCTACGGCGGCGGCGTCGACGGCATCGGCGTGCAGAGCGGGCACTCCAAGGTCTACCTGGTGTTCTACGGCAACCAGTGGGGCACCCAGAGCACCGACGCCAACGGCAACGCCAAGTTCACCGGCGACTCGGCCGGTGCGGCCGGTGCCACCCAGCAGATGTTCAAGGGCATCGGCACCAACGGCGAGACCTGGTCGGCCGACCTCACCCAGTGGTGCGACGGCCCCAACGTCGCCACCGGCGCCGTGAGTTGCCCGTCCAACGCCAACTTCATCCCGTACCAGAGCGGCGGCGTGCTGTCCGGCGTCTGGTACGACAACGCGGCCGCCTCGCCGAGCCAGGCCACCGGCAACCAGCTCGCCCAGGAGGCGGTCAAGGCCGCCGGCCACTTCGGCAACACCACCGCCGCCGCCAACCGGGACGCGTACTACATCGTCCTGTCGCCGCACGGCACCAACCCGGACGACTACCAGAACCCCTCCACCGGGTACTGCGCCTGGCACGACTGGAACGGCGACACCACCCTCACCGGCGGTGCGGCGAGCTCGCCCTACGGCGACATCGCCTTCTCCAACCAGCCGTACAACATCGACGCGGGCTCCAACTGCGGTGTCGGCTTCGTCAACTCGCCCGGCACGCTGGACGGCTGGACGATGACCCTCGGCCACGAGTGGCACGAGATGATGTCCGACCAGAACCCGGCCGGCGGCTGGACCAACCACGTCTCGGGCAGCAGCTACAACGGCCAGGAGAACTCCGACGAGTGCGCCTGGATCCGGCCCGGCAGCACCGGCGGCGCCGCCAACATCTCCTTCGGCTCCTTCGGCAGCTACGCCGAGCAGGCCAGCTGGTCGAACGACACCAACTCCTGCGCGATCTCGCACGCCATCCTGACCCACGGCAACACGGTCACCGTCACCAACCCGGGCAGCCAGTCCGGCACCGTCGGCACCGCGGCGAGCCTGCAGATCAGCGCCACCGACTCGGCCACCGGCCAGACCCTGAGCTACTCGGCCACCGGCCTGCCGGCCGGCCTGTCGATCAACTCCTCGACCGGCCTGATCTCCGGCACCCCGACCGCCGCCGGCACCTCCAGCGTCACGGTCACCGCGACCGACACCACCGGCGCCACCGGCAGCACCAGCTTCTCCTGGACCGAGTCCACCACGGGCGGCGGCGGCAACGCCGTCACCAACGGCACCTTCGAGACCGGCAACCTGACCGGCTGGACGGCCGCCGGCTCCACCTCCGCCCCGGCCTCCGCCGCCCACAGCGGCAGCTTCGGCGCCATGGTCGGCTCCACCAACCCGACCGGGGACTCCTCGATCGCCCAGACCTTCACCGCGCCGACCGGCTCCAGCAAGCTGTCCTTCTGGTACAGCAACACCTGTGACGACACCATCACCTACGACTGGGCCACCGCCACCCTGAAGGACAACACCACCGGCACCACCGCCACGGTCCTCGCCAAGACCTGCACCACCACCGGCACCTGGACCAACAAGACGGCGACCGTCACCCCCGGCCACTCCTACACCCTCACCCTGAGCAACCACGACGACAACTACCCGGGTGACCCGACCTACACCTACTACGACGATGTGACCGTCTCCTGACGATCGCAGCGCCGAACGCACCGGGGTGGGCCCAGCGCCCGCCCCGGTGTCGTATTCCACAGCCGTATTTCATCGGGGGGGGGGATCCGAATCGGCGGCTGCTGCGTCAAAACGGCACCGCTTGCACACCGGCAGAAGGAACCACCGTGAACCCGAGAAGACCCGCCGCCCTGGCGCTCGCCGCCGCCCTGCTCGCCCTGACCGGGTGCGCCTCCACCGCCTCGAAGACACCCGCCTCCGGCGCGTCGGCCCCGAGCGCGTCGGCCCCGAGCAGTTCCGCCCCGACGCCGGCGGTGCTCGCGGTGGACGAACACGTCGGCGGTTCCACCCTGAAGGCCGCGGTCGGTACGACGCTGACGCTCGCGCTCCACAGCACCTACTGGTCCGCCGCCACCAGCTCCGCCCCCGACGTCGTCGCCCCGACCGGCACGCCGACCACCGCGCCGTCCCCCTCCTGCCGCCCCGGCGGCGGCTGCGGCACCGTCACCACCACCTTCACCGCCCGCGCCCCCGGCACGGCCCACCTCACCGCGACCCGCACCAGCTGCGGCGAGGCCCGCGAATGCCCGCCCGACCAGCGGACCTACGAGGTCACCGTGGAGGTCACCGGCTGAGGCCGGAGGCCGGAGCCTCCCTACCGAGGCCTCCCTGCCGGAGCTCGCCTACCTGATCTCCGAGCCCGGGTTGGCCTCGTCCCAGGCCCGACGGGACCTGACGATCGCGTCGTGGTGGCCGTAGGACCAGTCCGCCATCGCCCGCACCAGGTGGGTCAGGCTGTGGCCGAGCGGGGTCAACTCGTACTCCACCTGCGGCGGGACGGTCGGGTGGACGGTCCGCGAGACCAGGCCGTCGCGCTCCAGGCGACGCACCGTCAGGGTCAGCATCCGCTGCGAGATCCCCGGCAGGGCACGCTGCAGCTCGCGGAACCGCCGTACGCCCTGGGCGAGTTCGACGACGGTGAGGACCGACCACTTGTCGCCCAGGCGGTCCAGCAGGTCCCGGATCCCGCAGTCCACGCCGTCCTCGCACCAGACCACCGGGCGGGGGGTGGTTACCGCGGTGTGCCCTGCTGACATGAAAGTGCCTCCTTACGCCGAACGCCCAGGCTATCGAGGATGGAGACGTCGCCGACGGTCGATCATCCCCAGGAGGAACCCATGCTGCTCGTCACCGGTGTCAACGGAGGCCTCGGTGCCCTCGTCCTGGCGCACCTCGCCGGGCGGGAGGGCGTCGTCGCCGGCTCGCGCACCCCCGCGAAGGTGCCGGCCGGCACACCCGCCCGGCTGGTGGACTTCGACCGGCCGGACACCCTGGCGGAGGCCTTCGACGGCGTCCGGACCCTGCTGCTGATCTCGGCCGGAGCCGCCGAGGACGACGTGGTGATCGCCCGGCACGGCGCGGCGATCGAGGCGGCGGAGCGGGCGGGCGTCGAGCACGTCGTCTACACCAGCCTCTCCGGCGACGGCGACCACCTGCCCTACGCCCTCGCCCACCGCTGGACCGAGCGGCGGCTGCGCTCCTCGGCGACCCTGAGCTGGACGGTGCTGCGCAACGGGCTGTACGCCGAACTCCTGGGCGCCATCGCGGCGCCCGGCCCCGACGGGGTGATCACCGCGCCGCTCGGTGACGGGAAGCTGGCGGCGGTGGCGAGGGCGGACCTCGCCGAGGCGGCGGTCAGGGTCGCGCTCGAACCGGGCACGCACCGCGGCCGGACGTACGAGCTGGTGGGGGAGCGGGCGCTGGGCGGTGCCGAGGTGGCCGCGGCGCTCGGCGCCGAGTACCGGCCCGGTCGGCTGGCCGACGCCCGGACGGCGCTGGTGGCCTCGGACGCCCGGGACTTCCAGGTGCCGATGGTGCTGGGCACCTACTCGGCGATCGCCCACGGCTTCCTCGCCGGTCCGGGCGGTCCGGGCGGCCCGGGCGGGCCGGGCGACCTCGCGGCGCTGCTCGGCCGCGAGCCCCGCCCGGCCCTGGAGGTCATCGCCGCCGGTCGGTGACCGGCCCGTCGGCAGTGGCCCCCCGGAACGCGGTCGGTCACGGGCATAGGCGGTGCGGGGTCGGGGTGCACTCGGGGTCGGGGTCGACCGGGCCGCTGCCGGGGCGGTAGTTGGACCACCACAGCGGGGTGTTGCCGTAGTACACGACCAGGTTGCCGCCGTTCTGGATGGCCAGGTAGGCGCCCGGGTGGCGGCCGGTCCGGCTCTCCCACAGCGGGCGCCAGGCGGCGTCGTACGCGGTGAGGTTGCCGTCGGCCTGGACGTAGAAGTAGGTGCCGACGCCGTAGGTGCCGACGGCCGTCCAGATCGCGACGCCGTTGTGGTAGAGCACCACGTGGCCGTCGGTCTGCTGCCACAGCACGGTGCTGCCGTCCGGCGAGGACCAGCTCTGGCCGCGGGTCAGGCCGGCGGTGGCCTGGATGACGGTCTGGTCGGCGTCCGACACGGCGGAGGCGGAGGCGGAGGCGGGCGCGGTCACGGTGGTGTCGGCGACGGGGACGGCGTGGGCGGCCTGGGCGGGCCCGCCCAGCAGTCCGGCCGCGATCAGTGCGGTGCCGAGGACCACACCGGCCCGGAGCGCGAGAGAACGCGGGTTTCGCATGACGGGTCACTCTCCTGGAGTCGCTTCTCAACGTGGCACGTCGGGGAAACGTCGCGACGGAGCGCCGCACCCGTGCGGAGCGCGTCGGCCCGGCCAGTCTTACCGTGCGCGGTACGAACCGTCATCCGTTCGCCACACCTGGGAGGCGAGGTTCCGCTAGGGGTGCCACGGGGGCCACTGCAGCCACCCGTGTCACCCCTCCGGGTACGAATCCTTGGTGTGTCAGGCGCTTCCGGTCGCCGCCTCGCTTTCGTGCGCCGCCGCGGCTTCGGCGGCCGCCCCGGCTCCGGCCGCCGCCTCGGCCTCCGCCGCCGCGACCCAGTCGGGCAGCGGCTCCCGGCAGGCCAGCCACGTCCGCGGCACGCCACCGAGGCCGGTGCGGGCGGCGACCACGCCGCCGGTGATGGCGCAGGTGGTGTCCACGTCGCCGAGGCCTTCCGCGGTGGTCCACAGGGCGTCGGTCAGGCTGTCCACGTGGTGCGCGGCGGACCACAGGGCGAAGGGGACGGTGTCGCTCGCCCGGATCCGCTGCCCGTTGCCGAGCAGGTCGGCGGCCCGCCACGGCTCGGTGGCCGCGGGCAGCTCGGCGGCCCGGCGCAGCCCGTCCCGGACCTCCCCGGCCGGGGTGCGGTCGGCGACCTCGGCCAGCAGTTCCGCGCCGGCGGGTGCGGGCCCGGAGCGGCCGCGCGCGGCGAGGGCCGCCGCCAGGGCGACGGCCACCGCCCCGGCGACGCCCTCCGGGTGCGCGTGGGTGACCTCGGCGGACAGCGCCGCCTGCTCCGCAGCCTCGTCGAGGTCCGCGGCGAACCAGGCGCCCAGCGGGGCCACCCGCATCGCGGCGCCGTTGCCGAGGCTGCCCTGGCCGTCGAACAGCTCCCGTGCGGCGGCGCGCCACCGCGTGGGGTCGGCACCGAGCTCCGGCAGCAGCAGGTGCATGCCGTGCCCGTAGCCGCGGCCGGGGTCCGCCCGGTAGGCGGCCGCGAAGGCCTGGGCGAGCCGTTCCTGGTGCACCGCGTCGAAGGCGGTCAGGACCCCGTACACCGACAGGGCCATCGCGGTGTCGTCCGTCCAGTGCCAGGGGCCCTCCTCCGGCGTGCGCCGGGCCCGGATCTGCGTGAACGCCTCCTGGGGCGAGCGGAAGAGGGGGAACCAGCGCTCCCCGAATCCGTCCCCGAGGGCCAGGCCCTCCAGCGAGTCGCGAGCGGCGGAATAGGTCGTCATCCCGGCATCCTGGCAGCGGTGACGGTCCCGCCGCACCCGCCTTTCCGGTGGCGGCGGGACCGGTGGCGGCAGGCCCGGGGCGGCGGGACCGGTGGCGGTCAGTCGCCGAGGACGGCGATCCGGCCGGTGCTCAGCCCGTCGGCGACCCGCTGGACGGCGTCCGCCGCACCGGCGAGCGGCACCCGGGCGCTCACCAGCGGCCGCACCGCGCCCTGCTCGGCGAGCTTGGTCAGCTCGTCGTGCGCGGCGCGGACGGCGCGCGGGTCTTGGGTGTTGTAGAGGCCCCAGTGCAGGCCGAGGATGGCGTAGTTCTTCACCAGGGCGTGGTTGAGGGCCGGCGCCGGGATCCGCCCGGCGGCGAAGCCGACGACCACGATCCGGCCCTCGAAGGCGACGCACCGGGTGGAGCCGGTGTAGGCGTCGCCGCCGACCGGGTCGAAGACCACGTCCGCGCCGCGCCCGCCGGTGGCCTCCTTGACCGCGGCGACGAAGTCCTCGGCCGTCCGGTCCACCACCAGGTCGGCGCCGAGGGCCCGGGCCGTCTCCGCCTTGGCCGCGCCGCCGACCACCGCGATCACCCTGGCCCCGGCGGTCCGGCCGAGCTGGACCGCCGCGCTGCCGACGCCGCCGGCCGCGGCGTGCACCAGCAGGGTCTCGCCGGCCCGCAGCCGGGCCCGGCGGTGCAGCGCGAACCAGGCGGTCTGGTAGCCGATGTGCAGGGCGGCGGCCTCGGCGTCGTCCAGCGCCTCGGGCGCCGGGAACGCGGCGGCGGCGTCCAGCAGCGCGTACTCGGCGAAGGCGCCGTGCGGCAGCACCGGGTTGCCGATCAGCCGCTCGCCCCGCCTCGGCCCGTCCGCGACCTCGCCGCACAGCTCCACGCCCGGCGTGAACGGCAGCGGCGGGCGGACCTGGTACTGCCCGCGCACCATCAGCGCGTCCGGGAAGTTGACGGCGGCGGCGCGGACCCGGACGAGCAGCTGCCCCGGGCCGGGCACCGGCTGCGGCACGTCCCCGGCGAGCCGCATCACCGCGGCCGGCTCGCCGAGTTCGCCGACCTGCCAGGCCCTCACAGTGCGCCGCCCGCTTCGAGCTGCCGCTGCAGCCGGTTCATCCCGCCGATCCAGCGCTCGGGCTCGGTGGCCCGGACGCGGTAGTACTCGGCCACCTCGGGGTGCGGGAGGATCAGGAAGCGCTCCTCGCGCAGCGCGGCGAGCGTCGTGGCCGCGACGTCCTCGGGCTCCAGGGCGTTCGGGGCGAGCATCAGCTCGCCGAGGGCGCCGGTCGAGGCGAGCATGTCGGTGCGCACGCCCTGCGGGCACAGCGCGTGCACCCGGACGCCCCGGTGGCGGTAGGTCGCGGAGAGCCATTCGGCGAAGGCGAGCGCGCCGTGCTTGCTGACCGCGTACGGCGCGGAGCCCAGGCTGGTGAGCAGCCCGGCGGCGGAGACGGTGGCGAGGAAGCGGCCCGTACCGCGCTCCAGCCAGCGGGGGAGCAGCAGTTCGGCGGCGCGCACGTGCGCCAGCACGTTGACCTCCCAGGCGAGCGTCCAGGCGGAGGCCGGGGCGTCGGCGCCGCCGGACGGGGCGACGCCCGCGTTGGCGCACCAGAGGTCGATCTCGCCGAGGGCCTCCCGGGAGCCCCCGACCAGGGCGGCCAGGCCCTCGGCGGAGGCGGCGTCCCCGGGCAGGGCGGTGCCGCCGCACTCCTGCGCGACGGTGTGGGCGGCCGCGGCGTCCAGGTCGTTGACCACCACCCGGGCCCCGGCCGCCGCGAACGCCCGGGCCAGCGCGGCCCCGATGCCCCGCCCGGCGCCGGTGACCACGACGCCCTGGCCGGCGAACGCCCCGGCCGACGGGTCGGCGAACGCCCCGGCCGTCACATCCCACCGCCGAGCGTGACCCCGCCGTCGACCACCAGGGTCTGGCCGGTGATCCAGCCGGCGTCCGGGGAGAGCAGGAAGGCGACCGCGCCCGCGACGTCCTCCGGCACGCCGAGGCGGCCGAGCGGGTAGGCGGCGGCGACCTGCTCCTCGCGGCCCTCGTACAGGGCCTCGGCGAACTTGGTCTTGACGACGGCGGGCGCGACGGCGTTCACCCGGATGCCCTGCGGGCCCAGCTCGGCGCCGAGTTCGGTGGTGAGCCGGATCAGTGCGGCCTTGCTGACGCCGTACATGCCGATGCCGGCGGAGGCGCGGATGCCCGCGATCGAGGCGACGTTGACGACCGAGCCGCCGTGCTCGCCCATCCACGCGGCGTGCGCGCGGCGGGTCCAGGCCAGCGGGCCGAGCACGTTGACGGCGATGATCTTGGCGGCGGCGGCCTCGTCGGTCTCCAGGACCGGCCCGTAGACCGGGTTGATGCCGGTGTTGTTGACCAGGTGGTCGAGGCGCCCGAAGGCCTCCAGGGTGCGGGCGATCGCCTCGTCCTGGTGTGCCGGGTCGTCGGCCTTGCCCGCGACGGCGATGGCGTTCTCCGGTCCGCCCAGGTCCTGGACGGCCTCGGCCAGCGGCTCGGGGTTGCGGGCGGTGAGGCAGACCTTGGCGCCGCGGTCGACCAGCTCGCGCGCGATGCCGAGGCCGATGCCCCGGCTCGATCCGGTGACGACCGCCACCCGGCCCTTGAAGGAGTGCACCACGGAGCGTCCTGCCTTTCGTGCGAGGATCCGACTACCATCGCTGACTAAGCGCTTGCTCAGCATGGTGTCGGTGCGAGAACCTGTCAACAGCCCGCGAAGCCGCCGAGCGGTCGGCGGGACGGCCCGGCGGCCGGAGCCGGCAGGAGGAGCCCGTGGGACGGCCCGTGGGACGGCCCGGTGGGACCGTCCGCCGGGGCCGTCCGGCGGGGCCCGACGCGAAAGCCCGTACGAATTCCGGTACGCGTTCTCTGGGAGGATGACGCCATGACCAGCACCCCGATGGCAGACCTCTGGCCGACCCTGCCCGGCGCCGACACCCGCCCCGAAGCGGCGTACCGGCTGCTCCAGGCGGCCGTCGAGTCCTTCGCGGAGCGCGGCTTCCACGCCACCACCACCCGGGACATCGCCACCGCCGCCGGGATGAGTCCGGCCGCGCTGTACATCCACTACCAGTCGAAGGCCGCGCTGCTGGCCGAGATCAGCCAGGCCGGGCACGCCGCCACGCTGGCCCTGGTCCGGGAGGCGGTGTCCGGCGAGGGCGGTCCGGCGGAGCGGATGCGGCGGCTCGTCGAGCAGTTCACCGCCTGGCACGCCCGGGCCCGGACGGTTGGCCGGGTGGTCAACTACGAGCTGCACGCGCTGCCCGAGGACGCCTACGCGGTGGTCGCCGCGCTGCGGCTGGACATCGAGCGCGAGGTCAGCGCGCTGATCGGGCAGGGGGCGACGGCCGGCGACTTCCAGGTCTCGGAGGTGCGCACGGCGGCCCGCGCGGTCACCTCGCTGGGCATCGACGTCTCCCGCTGGTACACCGACCGCTCGACCGAGACGCCGGAGGAACTCGGCCGCCGCTACGGCGAGTTGGTGCTGCGGATGCTCGGCGCCCGGATCTGACCGGCCCGGCGTCGCCCCGGCGCCTTGACCTGCCCCGGGGGTGCGCGCAGACTCGTATACGAAGTACGTGTGCCTCGTAGGCGTACAGCGCCGGGGGCACGCGGGGTGACCCCGCGAGCCCCCTCCGGCGCACTCCCACCGCAGCCCCGACGCTGCGGATCGAAGCAGATCACCTCCCGCGGCGACCACGCCCCCCCGACCGGCGGCGCCGACGGGAGCAACCCCGACCCGGGCCGGCCCGGCCGGGTCGTGCCGTCGCCACGGCGCGGCGGCACGGAGGCGCGCACGCTGCGGCGCGGCGCGGCCCGGGTGGTCGGAGAAAGGGAGGTGCAGCGATGCCCTTCCCGCAATCGAGTCCGGTCCGGCCCCGCTTCTGGCTGGAGACGGTCCTGGGCGGACTGTCCGGACTGCTGTTCCTGCTCACCCTGGCGTGGCCGGAGTGGATCGAGACGCTCCTCGGCCTCGACCCGGACGCCGGCAGCGGCGCGGCGGAGTGGCTGGTGGTCGCGCTGGCGGCCGCCGTCACCGCCGCCTGTCTGCTCGGCGCGCGGATCGAGTGGCGCCGGGCGCACCCCTCCTCGGCCCGCGCCGCGCGGTGAGCGGGGAGGAGGACCGTCATGACTGACGTATCGCCCGGGGTCGCCCCCGAGCAGCTGATCGACCTCGTCCGCCGGGCTCCGCTGAGCTTCGTGGGCACGGTCACCCGGGTCGGCGGCACCTCGCTCGCGGCCTTCCCGGCCGACGCCCGCAACGAACGGACCGCCGTGGTCAAGGTGACCGAGGTGCTGCACGCGCCCCAGGCCTTCCGGCAACTCGCGGGCAGTGAGGTCACCGTTCAACTGGCCCCCGAAGAAGCCCCGTTGGCGGTCGGCGACACAAGGGCCCTCTTCACCCGGGGCCTGGTCTACGGTGAGGGCCTCGGCCTGGCCGAGGTGGCCCGGCTGCCCGCCGAGGCCGTCCAGGGGCACGTGTCGCTCGCCGCCACCACCGCCGACGAGCTGCCGTTCTCCTCGGTGCAACGCACGATCCGCAACCAGGACATCGCCGCGCATGCCGCGGAGGCGGACGCGGTGGTGATCGGCGCCGTGGTGGGCCTGGAGGACCTCGGCCTGCCGGCGCACTCCGAGCACGCCCCGCTCTGGTGGCGCGCCACGATCGACGTCTCCCGCGTCGAAGCCGGCCCGGTCACCCCCGGACGGACCGGCGTGCTCTACCCGCGCAGCCAGGACGTCCGCTGGTACCGCGTGCCCAAGCCGGCGCCCGGGCAGCTGGGCCTCTGGCTGCTGCACGACACCTCGGGCGACCTCGCGGCGCAGGCGCCGTACCGACTGCTCCACCCCGACGACTACCAGCCGGTGCAGAAGCTCGCCGTGCTGCGCGAAGGGAGGTGAGCCGACATGCCCACCATCAAGGTCGTCGACATCGTGCCCAGGGCACAGAGCGGTGACACGAACCAGGACGCCGAGCCCAACCTCGCGGTGAACCCGGAGAACCCGCGGGAGATGGTCGCGACCGCCTTCACCCTCGACCCGCTCGGCGGGCCGTTCGCCCCGGTCTTCGTCTCGGCCGACGGCGGCGACACCTGGGTGCTGACGTCCGTCGTCCCCGGGGAGAAGGGCGACTTCGGCACCTTCGACATCAGTGTCGGCTTCGCCGCGCAGGGCGGCAGGCTCTACACGGGCATCCTCAACGCCACCACCGGCGACCTGGAGATCCTGCGGACGGAGGACATCACCTCGCCCGGGGCGATGGAGGTCCTGGCGGACGTGTCCACGGACCTGAACCCGGACCAGCCCTGGGTGGTCACGGCGCCCGCGGGGGCGGACGGCGGCGGCCGGGACGTCGTGTACGTCGGCAACAACGTCCTCGACCGGGGGGCCGGCTCCGCGACGGCGACGGTCTCCGCCGACGCCGGCACGGGCTCGGGCGGCTTCACCGACGTCCGGCTCGACCAGCGCCCCGGCGCCAAGAGCAACGGGCCGCCGATCCGGCTCGCCGTGCACTCCGACGGCACGGTCTACGGCGCCTTCGAGAGCTACAGCCGCGAGGTCCGGGACACGGCGGATCCGGCTCCGGCCTTCCTCATCACCCTCGACGTGGTGGTGACCCGGGACGACAAGGGCGGCCTCGGCCAGAACGCCTTCGAGGACCTCCGGGACTCGGTCGACGGCGTCGTCGGCCAGCGGGTGGTCAGCGGGCGGGCCCTGGAGTTCAAGGTGCACGAGGCGACGCTGGGCCAGGAGCGCACCGGCGCCGACCTGTCGATCGCGGTCGACCCCACGAACTCCAACAGCGTGTGGGTCGCCTGGTGCGACGCGACCGGCGGCCTCCCCACCGACTACGTGCTGCACGTGCGGCACTCGGCCGACCGGGGGCAGACCTGGACCGACGCGCACGCGGACCTGATCGACGCCAAGAACCCCTCGCTGGCGATCAACTCCGACGGTCTGGTCGGACTGCTCTACCAGCAGCTCGCCAACGGCCAGTGGTCGACGGTGCTGGAGCTGTCCGCGGACCGCTTCGGGACCGTCGAGCGCACCGTCCTGCACCAGGCCCCGGGCGACGTCCCGAAGGCGAAGCACATCCCGTACCTGGGCGACTACATCCGGATGCTCGCGATCGGCCGGGACTTCTACGGCATCTTCTCCGGCAACAACACACCGGACCGGGCCAACTTCCCGGTCGGCGTGACGTACCTGCGCAACGCCAACTTCACCACCCGCCAACTGCTCAGCACGGACGGCGTGACCCGCGTTCCGCCGTCCATCGACCCGTTCTTCTTCCACCGGGCTTCCTGAGCTTCCAGCGGGCCGGCCGAGCGCACTCGGCGCACTCGCCAAGGCGCCCGCCACGATCGGTCGTGGCGGGCGCCCTGCTGTCGGGCACTGTGGCTTGGTGTTCCCGGTGTTCCCGGTGTTCCCGGTGCTCCCGGGGTGTTCGGGTGTTCAGGTGACGGCCAGGCAGAACTGCACCAGCCCGGCGTCCACGTCGAGGACGATCCGCTCCATCTCCGCCCACGGCGGGTGGAAGGGGTTGGGCGAGTGGGCCGCGTCGTTGCCCCACTCGACCGTGAAGCCGAGCACCTTGCCCCGGTCGGGGTCGGTGTAGTGGCGGGCGTAGACGTAGTCGTCGCTGGTGCCGCTGGTCGGGTACAGGTGGAAGCCGGTCATCGGCTTGTACGGCACGCCGCGGACGCCGTAGACGCCCTGGCAGAACGCCTCGGCGAGCAGCCGGGCGGTGTCCTCGTCCCCCTTGGGGATGTACTCGGAGTACGCGAGGTCGCCGGGCAGGCCGCGCTTGCCGTCGAACTGGTGGTTGCGGAAGTTCATGTCCGGGTCGACCGACTGGTTGTCGTCGTCGCCCCAGTTGTAGAGCATGTCCTGCGCGTAGCTGTGGACGTCGACGAACCACCCGGTCCGCGGGTGCTGGTCCAGCAGCCAGCGGACGTTGCGGGTCTCCGGCTCGGAGAACGCGGTCGGCCCGCAGTAGACCATCTCGTCGCACGGGTCGGCCGAGACCTGGGGGTCGGCGTGCGGGTCGAAGGCGGTGGCGAAGTCGAACAGGAAGTCGTAGTTGCGGTTGAGGTCGACGCCGATGCAGGCGGGGTTGGGGCTGCCGCCGGCGTTGGCCGGGTTGCGGTTCTTGCGCCACATCGACTTCACGGTCTGGCTGTAGAGCCGCCCGTCGGGGTTGACCAGCGGGTAGACGACCAGGTCGAGGCGCCGGAGCAGGTGCTGCACCTGGTCGGCGGTGAAGACGGAGCCGCCGTAGCCGAGGCCGGTGCCGTTCCGGTAGGCCTCCAGCAGGTCGGCGGCGAAGTGGACGAGGACCTCGCAGCTGCCCCATTCGCGGGCGTGCACGCCGCCGATCAACATCACGCACTTCTTGGGGATGGGCGCGGGTGCGCCGATCCGCAGGGCGTGCGCGGTGCGGCCCTCGAACGAGGGCTCGGGCAGGGTGATGAGCTCGGCGAGGCCGGGGTAGGCGGTGGCCAGGCTGGTCACGGCGGACTCGACCTCGGTGATGTTCAGGTACGGCATGGCGGGCCTCCCGGGTCAGCCGGCGAGCTTGGCGGCCAGGCCGCGCGGGACGGCGTCGGCGGGGGCGAACCGGTCGCCGGTGCCGACCTCGGCCTGGGCGGCGCGCCCGGCCTCGCTGGCGTTGCCGATCCGGGTCACCGTGACGCCCTCGCGTTCGAGGGCCGGGACCTGGGCGGCCGTGGCGTAGACGTCGATGCCGACGCGGCCGTCCGCCTCGACGTACGGGCGTCCGCCGGTGTCGGAGCGGGTGTCGCGCAGCAGCGCGCGCAGGGCGTCCGGGTCCCTGGCGGTGACGCGCAGGCGCAGGATGTCGTCGTGGTGGGGTTCGTTCGGAACGGCGGACATGGGGGCTTCTTCCCTGGCGCCCGCGGAACGTGGCCGGAGCGGTCTCGGGCGGCTCGCTCCGCAGCGCCGTCATCAGAGGATATGTCCGACGTGTACCTCGTATCCTCAGGATGCGTCGCCGCCGTAGAAGGCGTCAAGGGGAGGCTGCGGCATCCCGTCCAGCAGGCTGTCCAGGCCGCGGAGCATCTCGGCGTCGTCGTCGAAGTCGGCGAAGCGGGGCACCAGGGCGCGCAGCCGGGGGTAGTCGGCGGCGGGCAGCCGGTGCAGGCCGAGCCGCAGGGCCGGGTCCGGCTCCTCCGGGTTGTCGACCACCTGGCGCTTGTCGACCAGCAGGCAGCCGAGGTTCCAGGCGACGAAGGAGCGGTAGACGGTCAGGGCGGTCGCGTCGTCGAAGCCGGCCCGCCCGAGCACGGCGAGGATGTGCTCGGTCAGTTCGAGCACCGGCGCCGGCCGCCGCGTCACCGGGACGGTCAGCGGGCGGGTCGCGACCAGCGGCAGGATCTCGGGGTGGGCGTGCGCGACGGCGGCGAACGCCCGGGCGATCCGGTGCAGTTCCTGCCGCCACTCGGGCGGGTGCGGCTCGGGCCGGCGCCGCTCGGGCCGGTGCCGCTCGGGCGGGCGCGGGCCGCTCGCGGCAGCGGTCCGCAGCCGGTCGTTGACCTCGGTGAAGTAGGCCTCGGTCAGGCCGTCGAGCAGGGCCTCCTTGCCCGGGGTGTAGCGGTACAGGGCCATCGACTCGACACCCAGCTCGGACGCCAGTCGGCGCATGGTCAGTGCGGCCAGGCCCTCGCGGTCGACCAGCGCCACCGCGGCGTCGAGCACCTGCGGGCGGCTCAGTCGCCCCCGCTTCTCGGTGCCGTCCCGCTCACCCATGTCCGCACTCCTCCGGATCGGCGGAAGTCACCCAGCGGATACAGAACCAGGATACAAGGGATGAATCGGGCGTAAACGGGTCCGGGGGGTGTGGCCCGGCCGGTCCCGGCGCTCCGGTGATTGCGCTGGTCAGCCGACCAGCAGTCGAACGGCCAGTACGGCGACCAGGGCGGCGGATCCGATTGCGGTGAGTAGTCGACCGCGCGGCCCGGTGAGCGCGCGGCCCAGCAGCGCCCCGCCCGAGGCGAGCAGCAGCTGCCAGCTGGCGGAGGCGGCGAACGCGGCGGCGACGAACACCGCCCGGGCGAGCGGGTCTGCGGTCGCGGCGTCCCGGCCGCTGCCGCCGAGGACCAGGGCGGCGAAGTAGAGCACGGTGAGCGGGTTCAGCAGGGTGATCCCGAGCAGGGTCAGGAAGGCCCGGGCGGGGGAGGGCGGCGCCTGTTCCGGGGTCACGGCGGCCCCGGACGGCGCGACGGCAGCGGACGGCGCGACGACCCCGGGGCGGTGGCGCAGCGCGCTGTGGGCCGTACGGGCCGACAGGGCCAGCAGCACCAGGGCGGAGCCGATCCGCAGCGGCCCGGCGACCGGTTCGAGCAGGGGCGCGAGCCCGCCGCCGCCGGCCGCCGCGACCAGCGCGTACAGTCCGTCCGCGGCGGCCACGCCCAAGGCGGCGCAGGCACCGGTGCGCAGCGAGGTCCGCGCGGTGAGCGCGACGACATAGGCCCCGACGGCCCCCACCGGGACGGCGACGCCGTACCCGGCGAGCAGCCCCGCGACCAGGGCGGCCCTCATCCGCGTGCGGCGTCGGGCCTCCGGGGGCGGCCGGGCTGCTGTCGGACCGCGGCCGGGCGGGCGGAGGTCTCGGGCAGCGCGGTGGCGGGGAGGACGGTCATGCGGTGATGGTGGCGGCCGGACGGCGGGGGCGGCAAGCGGTTTTCCGACGGGCGGCGGACGCGGGTGGCGGCGGATGGCGGGTGGGCGGTGGCTGGCGGCCGGTACCCGGGCGGTGGGCGCCGGGTCGTGGGCGGCGGCGGGTGGGTAACGTGGGGGCCGTCCCGTGACACCTGTTCCGAGGAGAGCCGATGAACAGTCAGAACGACCCGGTGCGCGCCATGTTGGCGGAGGCCTGGAGCTCCTGGGCGGAACGCGGTGCGGCCCTCGGCGCCGCGGACTGGGGCCGGCCGACCCGGCTGCCCGCGTGGACCGTCCGGGAGCTGTACGCGCACGTGGCGCCGGTGCCGGAGATGTTCACCGGGCTGCGCACGGCCGTCCTCGACGGGCCGGCCGAGATCACCACGGGTGCCGGGATCCTGCGTGCCTACAACCGGCCGGGTGGTCTCGCGCACACCGCCGCCGGGCAGGTCGCCGAGACGGCGAGGCAGACCGCCGTGGCCGCCGACCCCGCGGTGCTGATCGCCCGGTTCGGGGTCGAGGGCCCGGCGGCCCTGGCCGCGCTCGACGACCTGCCGCCCGGTACGACGGTCGCGCACCCGCTGCTCGGCAGCGTCACGGTCGGCGCTCTCGGCGAGGTGGCGCTGATGGAGGCGACCGTCCACCTGCTCGACCTGATCGCGGCCGTCGGCGGGCCGCCGCCCGCCGACGCGGCCCTGCGGGCGACCCGGGCCCTGCTGGCGGAGGTCGCCGACCCGGTGGCCTTCATCGAGGCGGCGAGCGGGCGCAGCACGGAGGCGGTGCTCCCGGTCATCCGCTGACGCCGGCCGTCCGACGCCGTTCGCGGTCGTTCGCCGTCCTTCGCCGCTATTCGCGGCCGTTTCGCGGTCGTTCGCGCTCGTTCCTGTCGGGGTCGGTAACCCCTGGTCAGCAGTATGATCAACGGTCGGAGTCGGACCCGATCGGGGGAGAGTCAGTGGACCAGGTGCTCAACATGTGGTGGGTGCTGCCCGTCGTCCTGTACGGCAGCGGATGGATCGTCAAGGACGCCCGGCAGGCACTGAAGGTGCGGCACGAGCGCAAGATGGAGCTGCTCGCCGCCAGTGCGCGTCAGCAGGCCGCGCTGGAGGCGTCGAACCGCCCGCCGGAGCCGGTCTGCGGCTGCACCCACCACCTGGCCAAGCACGACAAGCAGGGCCGCTGCCACGAGGACGTCGAGGCCCCGACCGCCTGGGACGCCGACCGCCGCCCGCTGCAGTACGAGGCGCGGCCGTGCAACTGCCAGCAGTACATCGGTCCGGAGCCGCTCGGCACGGTCTTCGCCCCGGAGCTGGTCGACCCGAGCTGACCGCGCGGTCCGGTCCCGCGGCGGTCCCGTTCCGCGACGGGGCCCGGCGGGGCCCGGTGGGGTCCGGGTCGGTCCACTTGGTGTCATGAGCCTTTCAAAGGTGCGGGTTTGCTGTCACGCTGCTGCTCCCGGCCCGCTCCCCACGAGAGGTTCCGATGAGAAGACTCCTGCATGCCCTGACCGGTGCCGCCCTGTTCGCAGCCGCCGGCCTCGCGGCGCTCGCCACCCCCAATGTGGCGAGCGCCGCGGACTGCGCACCCGCCCAGGTGGTGGCCAACAGCGGTTTCGAGTCCGGCAGTTCACCCTGGACGGCGCCGAGCGGCGCGATCACCGGTGACACCGGCCAGAGCGCGCACTCCGGCAGCTCCTACGCCTGGCTCGACGGTTACGGATCCACCCACACCGACACCCTCTCGCAGTCCGTCACCCTCCCCACCGGGTGCGGCACCGCGACACTCGGATTCTGGCTGCACGTCGACACCGCCGAGACGACCGGCAGCACCGCCTACGACAAGCTCACCGTCAAGCTCGGCTCCACCACCCTGGCCACCTACTCCAACCTGGACGCCCGGGACGGGTACGTGCACCGGACCGTCGACGTCTCCGCCTTCGCCGGCCAGACCGCGACGCTCTCCTTCACCGGCGTCGAGGACTCCAGCCTGCAGACCAGCTTCGTGCTGGACGACGTCACCCTGGACGCCTCCGGCGGCACCACCCCGCCCCAGCCCGGCGACCCGACCCGCACCCCGGCCTCGCCCGGGTACACCGTCAACCTCACCAGTGACGCCTCCGGCGGCAGTTGGACCGGCCACGAGAGCGTGACCTTCACCAACGCCTCGCCCAGCCCGCTGAACGAGGTGTACCTGCGGCTGTGGGACAACTGGCACGGCAGCTGCCCCAGCACCCCGATCACGGTGACCAACGTGACCGGCGGCACGCCCGCCCCGCTCTCGGTGAACTGCACCGCGCTCAAGGTCACCCTGCCGGCGCCGCTCGCGCAGGGCCAGAGCGGCACGGTCGGCTTCGACCTCGGCATCACCGTGCCGAGCGGTGCGGACCGCTTCGGCCGGGACGGGGCGTTCAACTTCATCGGCAACGCCCTTCCCGTCCTGGCGATACGGGACGGAGCCGGCTGGCACCTCGACCCGTACACCAACAACGGCGAGTCCTTCTACTCGGTGGCCTCCGACTTCACCGTCACCCTGGACCACCCCTCCGGCCTGCTGGTGCCCGCGACCGGCACGTCGGTGGACACCCCGGGCGCGGCCGGCCGGACCGTCACCAAGGCGACCGCGAGCAAGGTGCGCGACTTCGCCTGGGGCGCCGGGCCGTTCACCAAGATCTCCGGCACCTCGGCGGCCGGGGTGAAGGTCAACGTCTACTCGGTGGCGGGGATCAGCGCGGCCGACGCCAAGTCGATGCTCTCCACCGCGACCTCGGCGGTCGACGCCCACGCCCAGCGCTTCGGCGCCTACCCGTACGGCGAGCTGGACGCGGTGATCGACAACAACTTCTGGTTCGGCGGCATGGAGTACCCGGGCTTCGTCCTCGACCTCGTCAGCACCACGGCGCTGACCCACGAGATCGGCCACCAGTGGTGGTACGGCATCGTCGGCGACGACGAGTACACCAGCCCCTGGCTGGACGAGGCCTTCACCGACTACTCCACCGACCTCGCCCTCGGCAAGACCGGCAACGGCTGCTGGAACAGCGTCTCCTGGGCCTCGGCGGCCGAGAAGATCACCAACTCGATGGCGTACTGGGACGCCAACTCCTCCCGCTACTCGACGGTCGTCTACGGCTACGGCAAGTGCGCCCTGCACGACCTGCGCCGGACGATCGGCGACACCGCGATGACCACCCTCCTGCGGAACTACGCGCAGGCGCACTGGTACGGCGTGTCCACCACCGCGGAGTTCAAGGCCGCGGCCCAGGCCGCCACCACCGTCGACCTGACCTCCTTCTGGAGTCAGCACCGCATCGACGGCTGACCGCCGACCGCCCACGCCGCCCCCGGCCCCGCCCGGGGGCGGTGCCCGACCCGCGTCCGGCACCCGTCCGTCACTTCGGAGAGGACCCCATGACCACCCGCCCCCACACCCGCACACTCGCCCTGCTCGTCACCACGGCCGTCGGCCTCGCAACCGCCCTGAGCGCGGCAACCCCGGCCGCCGCCACGGCGAGCCACCGCAGCGACCACTCCCGCAAGCACGCGGACAACATCTGGGGTGGCTACATCACCTACGGCTCCACGTTCACGACGATATCGGGCACCTGGAACATCCCGGCGCTCGACTGCACCAACAACCGCGGAATCGCCTCCCCCTGGGTCGGGTTGGACGGGTGGGACAGCGACACCGTCGAGCAGATCGGCGTCGACCTCGACTGCACGACCGGCCGGGCACAGTACAACACGTGGGTCGAGATGTACCCGCAGGACAGCATCTACTTCGCCGAACCCGTCCAGGCCGGCGACTCCATGACCGGCACCGTCACCGACGAAGGCGGGCACTGGTACACGCTGACCCTGAGCGACACCACCCAGGGCTGGACGAAGTCCTTCCGGAAGTACCTCGCCACCGCGACCTCCGTCAACGCCGAGGCCATCATCGAACCGATCGGCTCGGGCTCCGTGCCGACCCTGGCGAAGTTCGGCCCGCTGCAGTTCACCGGCGTCACCGTCGACGGCCGGCCGATCGGCGACTACGCCACCCACGCGTCCACCGTCACCCGGAGGACGACGACCCTGGCCACCACCGGCACGCTCAAGAGCGACGCGTTCCCCGTCACCTGGCGGCACTCCTGACAGAGCCGTCGCCCCGGCCCCGCCGGGACGCCCACTGACGCGCAGGCGCGGCCCCATCGGCTCTCTGCTGTCCGAGCAGAGCAAGGGAGGGGCTGCGCCTGTTGCACTTTCGGCGCCGACCGATCCTCCCGCGGCGCGACGAGCGACTCGGGTTCCTTGTCAGCCGCCCAGCTTGACTGCGCGGCGTACGTCGTCGGCGTAGGCCTCGGGCTGTTCCCAGGCCGCGAAGTGGCCGCCGGCACGGTGTTCCACGTAGTCGCGAATGTTCAGGAACGCCTCGGCGTAGCTTCGTGGCTCCGGTTTGGTGTCGTGCGGGAACACGGAGAGGACGGTCGGCGTGTCGATCCGGTCGGGGAGGTCGACGGGCTGGGTGTAGGTGGTGAAAGAGGTGCCGATCGTGCCGGTGACCCAGTAGGCGGTGACCCAGGTGAGGAGCTCGTCCGTGGTGAAGGCCGGCCCGTCGGACCAGGCGTCCAGCTTCTCGACGATCCACGCCGCGAGGCCGGCGGGGGAGTCGCCGAGCGCGATGGCGAGCGTGTTCGGCCGTGTCGCCTGTTCGGCGATGTATCCGCCTTCGGTGCGGAACCACTGCGCCGACCGGCGGAGGTAGGCGGCGGCGTCGGGCGCGAGCTTCGCCGGGTCCGCCGTGAGCGCACGCTGCGGGGCGGTGTTCGTGAGGTGCAGGGCGGCCACCCGGTCCGGGTGTCGGGCCGCGAGGACTTCCGCGACGGTGCCGCCCACGTCGCCGCCGGACACCGTGTACCGCGAGTAGCCGAGCCCGTCCAGCGCGTCGGCGACGATCCCGGCGATCCGGTCGGCCGACATGCCGGAGGTGGTGAGTGGGGCCGCGAACGGGAAGCCCGGCAGTGCGGGGACCACCACGTGCACGTCCGTGAGCAGTGGCAGGACGCGCTCGAACCGCAGCACCGAGTCCGGCCAGCCGTGCAGCAGCACGACCACCGGGGCTTCGGGATTCGTGGACCGCTGGTGGATCACCCGCAGGTCGGTGTCGCCCGCCCGCACCGTCGCCCAGGGGAACTCGCCGATGCGGCGCTCGTGCACGCCCCAGTCGTATCCGGTCCTCCAGTGTTCGAGTAGTTCGTCGAGGCGGGTGGCGGTGATGCCGCGCCTCTCGTCGTCGGTCCACGGGGTCGTGACGCGCCGTGTCCGGTGGAGCCGTTCCCTGAGGTCGCCTCTGATGTCGGCCCTGATCTCGCTTCTGATGTCATCGCTCATGTGTATGAGCGTACACATGATGTGTATGCTCGTACACATGACTTTGCGCGATGCGGCCGCCACCCGGCAGCGAATCCTGGAACAGGCCCGACGCCAGTTCGCCCGGCACGGCTTCGCCGCGGTCACGGTCAAGGGCGTGGCTGACGCGGCCGGCGTGTCGCCCAACCTCATCACCCGCTACTTCGGCGGCAAGGACGGCCTCTTCCTGGCGGCGACGCAGGTGGAGATCCCGGTTTCCCGCTCCTTCGACGGTGACCGTTCCGCGCTGGGCGCGCGCCTCGCGGCGAGCATCGTCCGGCGCTGGTTCGGTGCAGCCGGGGAGGATCCGCTGCTCGTACTGCATCGTGCATCCGGCGAACGACCCGAGGCGGCCGAGGCACTGGCCGCCTTCCTCGACGGCAACTCGCTGGAGCCGCTTCACCGTTACCTCCGTGAGAGCGGTCTGGACGATGCGGAGGCCCGCGGCCGGGCCGCGGCGATCGACGCCTTCGTGCTCGGCGTCTCGACCCGCCGCCGGGTCCTGCGATCCGAACTCGGCGATCCCGCCGAACTCCAGGCATGGCTGAGCGTCACCATCCAGCGCCTCGCCGACGGGTGAAGCCCGAGGGGCGGGACGCCACTCCGTGCCTGACGCTACTCCGTGCCTGACGCCACTCCGTGTTGGCCTCGTGTTCTCTCGCTGTGGCCATCGTTCACTCCGCCAGGGCAGCGACCCCGCGCTGCGCGGAAGTCCCAGGCCCCAAAGGCCCCATCCGCCGCGACGACATCGCCGACCTGCTGCGCGACCTCGCCGACTGCGACCACATCGCCATCGCGCTCACCAGCCACGACCCCGACCGCCGTAGGCCTCACGGCCGACCGCGCGTCAGGGCTTCGTCAGGGAGGGTGAACGAGCTTGCCCCCGGCAGCGGGGCAGGCTTTGATGGAGGACATGCACCGCTCGACACGCCACCACGACCGCCCGCCGCATAGCCGGCCGCGGATCGTCGCTGTCGCGGTCGCCATCGCCGTCCGGTAGGACCGAGCTCCTTCCCGCTCGTCACCGGCCGACGTGCACGGGCCGGGTGCCGTTCGTCGCGCCCGTGCCGATCGCCGCCGTCCGTCCCTTGCCCTGACCGGCTCCGAGGGCAGGGGACGGATGAGCGTTCCCCTCGCATCACACCTTCTCGCGCCGGCGGCCCCGGAGGCGCACGGCTTCGTGCCGCACTGCCTTCGCACCCCGCCGGTGCCTTTCCACCCTTGGATGGGTCATGTCCGACGCTGTTCTGTCCGCCCTCCCCCAGCCTTCGGCCGGGGGGACCCCCATCGCCCTCGTCACCGGCGCCTCCTCCGGGATCGGCTGGGAGACCGCCCGACTGCTCGCCGGGCACGGTGCGACCGTGCTGGTGCACGCCCGCACCACCGCGGAGGCCGAGGCGGCCGTCGCCCGGCTGGTCGACTCGGGTGTCCGACGGGACCAACTCGTCGAGCTGGCAGCAGACTTCACGAGCCTGTCGGAGGTCGCTGTGCTCGCCGGCGCGGTCGTCAAGCACTACCCGGCGCTGGACCTGCTGGTGAACAACGCCGCCGCCGTGGCGCCGGAGCGCTGCACCCTCACCGACGACGGCAACGAGGTCTCGCTGCAGGTCAACTTCCTGGCCGCGCACCTCCTGGCGAAGCTGCTGCGGGCGCCGCTCTCGGCTGCGGGCGACGCCCGCATCGTCAACGTGTCGTCCTCCCTGCACCGCACCGCCTCGATGAACTGGTCGGACCCGCACCGGGTGAAGAAGTACTCGCGGGTCGCCGCGTACGCGCAGTCGCAGCTCGCGCTGACCATGGCGACCGCCGACATGGCCCCGGCCGGCTCCGGCATCACCGCCGTCAGCGTCAACCCGGGCCTGTGCGACACCGCGCTGCTGCCGCTGTACGGGCGGGTCGGTGCGCCCGCGGCGGAGGGCGCGGCGGCCGTCGTGCGGCTCTGCCTGCCGGAGACGGTCGTCGCCAACGGCGCCTACTTCGACGGCGGCGTCATCGCGCCCACCGCGCAGGCCGTCCAGGAGGAGCGCTCGCTCAAGCGCCTGGCCAAGCTGGCCGACCAGCTGGTCGGCCAGGCCTCCTGAACCGTACGCCCCGAGAGACCGGAGGATCCACGATGTCCAAGCGCGCGCGGAAGAAGAAGGCCCGGCGGAAGAAGAAGGCGAACCACGGCCGCAAGCCCGGGCAGTAACCGACAGACCCACCCGGTGCCGCGTGCCACCGGCACCGGGTGCATCCCTTCGGCCCACGAGGCCCGCCGTCCGGCTGTGCGGACCGGCGCCGCCTCGGGGGCCGAGTCGTTGCGCAGTCGTCAAGATCGCATCAGGACGCGTCCCGGCTGCGCAGCTGGACAGATCTTGTGCCAATGCCTCGTCAAGATGATCCCCGGCGGCATCAAGGACTCGTCAGGGCGGGCGGACGAATGTTCGGCCGTACCTAGTGTGAGCTGCGAGGAAACGGTTCGCTGCCCGGGCGTGGGGCCTGGCGGCGAACCGTTTGCCGAACCCCGACCCCCGGCGGGTTCCTCCGGGAAAGGTTCGGCGGCCAGTGAGAAACAGGGGGAGGGGGCGCGCGGCGATGCCAACGGGAACGTCGGGCGGTACGGCGGTCATGAGGAAAACGGTCGCGTCGGACACGTCGCGACAGGAGACAGCCGCACCACCACCCGGGCCGCGCGCCCCCCGTCACCGGCTCGGAGGAGTGCGGCCGCGCCTGCGCGAGTTCGCCTGACCGGGGGCACGGCCGACCGCGCCCTCGGCTCACCGCCGTGCACTGCCTGCCGTCGGCGGAGCGCGGCGAGTGGCCGTTGGCGCGGCGTGAGCGGCGACGGTCACGCTCCGTCCGTGCTGTGCGCGCTGACGTCCCATCGTTTCCGCCCCTGCCGCGCCGCGCTAATGCTCCGATAAGATGACTGCAGGTGTGCCGGGAAGCCTGGTCGGCGCGGGGGACGACTGCGGCGATCAGCGGCGGTGACCCCGATCTTGCGATGGGGTCTTTCCACCGATGCACGTTGTGGGGATCGTTCTCGTCCTGGTCGTCCTGGCCACGGCCGTGGCCACCTTCGCCCAGCGCCTGCGCGTTCCCGCGCCCTCGCTGCTGGTGCTGGCGGGCATCGGAGTGGCGCTGACACCCGGCGTTCCCGCGCTGCACGTCCCGCCGCAGATCATCGGCATGGTGGTCCTGCCGCCCCTGCTGTACGCCTCCGCCGAGGAACTGTCACTGCGCGACCTGCGCACCGTGTGGCGCCCGGTGACGATCCTCTCCTTCGGCCTCGTCTTCGCCTCCGCCGCAGCCGTCGGCTTCACCGCCGTCGCCGTCGCCGGCCTGCCGCCCGCGATGGCCTTCGTGCTCGGCGCCGTGCTCTCCAGCACCGATCCGGTGGCCGTCACCGCGCTCGGCCGCCGCCTCGCCCTGCCCGGGCGCCTCCAGGTCCTCGTGCAGGCCGAGAGCCTGTTCAACGACGCCACCTCGCTCGTTCTGTTCAAGGTCGCCGTCGGCATCGCGGTGGCCGTCGGAGCCTCGGTCAGCCTGCCCGCGGCGGGCGGCGAGTTCCTGCTGCTCGGCGGGGGCGGCAGCGTGGTCGGCGCCGCCGTCGCCGGCCTGGTCTGGCTGGTGCGCCGCCGCACCACCGACCCCGTCCTGGAGACGGTGATCGCCCTGGTCACCCCGTACGCGGCGTACGTGCTCGCGGAGTCCGCACACACCTCCGGCGTCACCTCGGTCGTGGTCGCCGGCGTGCTGCTCGGGCGCTCCGGCCACCGGCTCACCGACGCCCACATCCGGCTGCAGCTGCACGCCGTGTACGCGGTGGTGGTGTTCCTGCTGGAGAGCGTCGTGTTCAGCATCGTCGGCCTGGAACTGCCCACCCTCGTCCGGGACCTGCCCGCCGGCACCGGCTGGTGGCCGCTCCAGGCGCTCGCACTGGCCGCCGTACTGATCGCGGTGCGGGTCCTCTCCACACTGCCACTGACCCGCGCCGTCAAGCCCAGCCAGGGCCGGGGCCGGCTCTCCTGGCGGGTCGCCGGGGTGGTCACCTGGGCCGGCACCCGCGGCGTCATGCCGCTCGCCGCGGCCCTGTCCATCCCGCTGCTCGCCGACGACGGCACGAAGCTCACCGGACGACCCCTGGTCCTGGTGCTCACCACCGCCGTCGTCGTGTTCACCCTCGTCGTCCAGGGCCTCACCCTCGCCGCCGTCGTCAACCGCTCCGGCCTCGCCCTCGAACCCGAACACACCGCCCGCGAGGAGGACGACGCCCGCGACACCCTCAACCGCGCCGCCCTCCAGCACGTCGACTCCCTCACCGAGCTGGAGGCCGTACCGGACACCGCCCTCGACCGGGTCCGCCGCGGCCTCACCGCCCGCCTCGACCGCAGCGCCGAGACACCCGACGGCACCACCGCCGACGCCGCCTACCGCCAGCTGCGCCACGAGGTCATCGCGGTCCAGAGCACCGAACTGCACCGCCTCTACGACGAGCACCGCATCAGCGACACCACCCGCCGCCGCCTCCAGCACGACCTCGACCGGGAGGAAGCCGCCCTCGGCACCCCGTGAGCCGTCGGGCCCGCGCGGAGGAGGTTCAACGGCGTCGTCGCGGCGGGAGCACCACGGTGAGCGTCGCACACACAGCCGCCCCGAACAGGAGCCCGCCCCACGGCGCCGTACCACCGGGACGGTGTGCCACCATCCCCACGACGAAGAGGGCGGTCCCACCGCACACGAGGAAGAGAACGAAGGCGCGGAGCGCGGACCGCCACCTGCGGCGGACCGCAGGACGCGACTGGACCTCGCGGCACACAGGTCCGTCCACCCGCTGCCGCCGCACCCGTCCCGGGACGACCTGCTCGCGCTGGCCGAGGGCGTGGACCTGCGGGGCCGCGGTGGCGCCGGGTTCCGGTTCGCCCGCAAGGCCCGCGCCACCCTCGCGGCGTCCGACCGCTCAGGCGCGCGCCCCGTGATCGTGGTCAACGGTGCCGAGGGCGAGCCGCCCAGCGCCAAGGACGCCATGCTGCTCGCCCGTGTGCCGCATCTCGTCCTGGACGGGGCGTGCGCGGCGGCGGCCGCCTTCGGGGCGGAGGAGATCGTGATCGGCGTCGCCGCGGGCGGCCCCGGCGAGGACTCCGTCACCGCCGCGCTCGCCGAGCGCGAGAACGACCTGCCACGAGGACATGAGGTTCCGTCAACTCGGCTTCTGGTCCGGGCCTTTCTTCCGCGAGTGCCGGGCTGACGGTCTTTCTGTTGGGGTCGTGATTTCAGGAACGGGCCCTGCGGTGCGGCGGTATGAGCGAAACTTGCCCTCATGGTGCATTCGTCGGCGGATCCCGTACTGAGCCTTGTGGATCAGCGGCTGGTGGCCGCCTTGCAGTGCGACGGGCGTCTGTCCGCGGAGCGGGCGGCCCAGGTGCTGGGGCTCAGCCCCGCCACCGTGCGGCGCCGTCTGCAGACGCTCGGCGCCGACGGCACACTGCGGGTGGTGGTCTCACCGGTGGCGCGACCGCGCAACGGCGGCTCGGCCGGGGCGCTGTTCCTGCGTATCCGGGTCCTACGGGGCAAGCTCGACACGATCGTCGCCGCGCTCGCCGCGCGCGAGGACATCCCGTTCATCGACGTCACCACCTCGGGTGACGAGATCTTCGCGGTCGCCCGCACCGAACCGGGCTCACGCGACCCGCTGGTCTTCCGGCAACTGCCCTCCACCCAGGCGGTCACCTCCCTGGAGAGCGCCACGATCCTGCACGTTTTCCGGCTCACCTCCGAGTGGCGCCATCAGGTGCTGACCGCAGCCGAACGCGCGGCACTGAGCCGGGCCGCGCCGGCCCCCGAAGAGACCGCCGCCGGCCCGGGCACCGGCTCCCCCGGCCCCTACGGCATCGACACCGACCCCCTGGAGCAGACCCTCCTCGACGCCCTCGACCCCGACGCCCGCCTGCCCGCAGCGGCCCTGGCCGCGCGCACCGGCCACCCGGAGAGCACCGTGCGCCGACGCCTGGCCCGACTCACCGCCCAGGGCCGCCTGATCACCCAGGTTCTGGTCGAGCCCCGCCGCCTCGGGCTGCCCATCGAGGCCAAACTCCTGCTGCACGTGCCCCCGGACCACCTCGCTGCCGCCGGACAGGCCCTGGCCGACCATTCCGCGGTCCACGGCGCCTTCGCGACCTCGGGCCCCTCGAACCTGCACGCCGCCGCGTACTTCCCCGACCTGACGGCCCTCTACGGTTTCCTCTCCCGCGACCTGGTCGGCCTGGGCATCACCCACATCGAGACGGCCATCGTCAGCCGAGCCGTCAAACGCACCCCCGCACCACCGCATCCCGTGTCGCCGTAGGTGACGGCGCCGGTGTCCCGTGTCGGCGACGACGAGGAGACGGCATCTGTGGTGCCGGGCCGGCGCGGCGCTTGTGAGGGGCGGCTACTGTCGCGCCGGTCGCGTGGGCTGTCGGTGTCCGGTCGGGACTGCCCAGGTCACGGGACTCACCTCGACGGTGGGGTGAAGCCGGCGGTCGTGGGCGGGGCCGCGAACGCGTCCGCATGGTCGGCGACCCACGTCGCGTAGTCGTGGGCCGGGCGGCCGAGTACCCGTTGCACGGTGTCGGTCACGACGGCGGGGCGACCGAGCTCCCGGCGGTAGCGAGCCAGCAGGGCGGCGACGAACGGCGCGGCGACGCCCTGACGCAGGAGGGCCTCGGCGGCTGCCTCGGGCGGTACGCCCCGGTAGGTCAGGGGACGGCCGAGGACGCCGCCGATCACCTCGATCATCCGGGCGTGGGTCAGGGCGTGCGGGCCGGTGAGTTCCAGTCGGCCGAGCGGCCGGTCCGTGATCAGGGCCCGGGCCGCGACGTCGGCGAGGTCCTGTTCGTGGATCGGCGCCTCGGAGAACTCCGGGTAGGGGCCGTGGACGACGTCACCGGCTCGGATCTGGGCGCCCCAGGCGTGCAGGCCGCTGGCGGCGAACGTGCCGGAGCGCAGACTGGCCCACTCCAGTCCGCTGGCGGTCACGGCCTGTTCCGCCTCCTTGTTGCGGTCGCCGCGGTGCCGGGAGGGCTGGTCGTCCGGGTTCTCGTCGATGTTGAGCGCGCTCAGCGCGACCACGCGGCGTACGCCCCGGTCGCGGGCGAGCGCGACGAGTTCGGCGGCGGCCTCTCCGGCCGCCCTGGGGTGCAGGAACAGTGCGGTGACGCCCTTCAGGGCATCGGCGAGCGTGCTCGGACGGGACGGGTCGCCGTGGACGATCTCGATGCCGTCGGGCAGCGCGGCGGTCGCGGGGGCGCGGGTCACCGCGCGGACGGCGCGGCCGTCGGCGGCGAGGGCGGTCACGAGCGGACGGCCGACCAGGCCGGTCGCTCCGGTCACCAGGATCATGGGTCTCTCCTTCGTGGAATGTCGTTCGGGGGCGTGGGGGCGTGAGGGCGTGGGCGCGTGGACAGCGGTTGGTGAAACGACTGTTCGGGCTCGGGTCCGTCCCTGGGCGTGCAGGACCGGATCCGGGAGCATCCGGTGCCGAGCCAGTGCGAGCCGGGACAGACGGGGAACGGATGGGAACGGATGGGAACGGGGCGGGGACGAGCCGTCCGGCGGCAACCCCTCGCCTCGTCCCGGTCGGTCACGGCGTGCGGGCCACGTGCGGGGCCAAGTGCCTGCGCAGGAACGCGATCTGCGTCCGGGCGGCCTGTTCGTGCGCTTCGAGGAAGGGGGCGTAGTGGCGGCCCGGCAGGTGGACCACTTCGGCGTTCGGGGTGTGCCGGGCCGCCCCGACGGCGGGGCCGGGGAGCGTGCTCTGGTCCTGGTCGCAGACGACCACCAGCAGGGGGCACCGGATCCGGGACGCGTGGCGACCGGGCCGGTACCCGGGGAGCTGGAGGGCGATCCGGGCGGCGACCGTCTGCTCCCAGGTGGTGTGGCGGCCTTCGGGGTCGAGGGCCCGGTCGCCGTCCATGGCGTCGAGCGTGGTGAGCGAGGCGACGGTGCCGCGCGGGCCGGCGGTGGGGACCAGCATCGGCGGACGGCCGACGAGGCTCCCGAGCGCGTCCGCGACACCCCGGCCGAAGAGCCGCAGCGCCGCGAGGGGCGTCATGGAACGCAGCGCATGGGGGGCGATGGCGCGCCCGTCGACCAGCGGCGTCTGTGCGATGGCGCAGGCCAGTCGGGGGTGATCGGCCGCGACGCGGAAGACGTGGCCGCCCGCGAGTGAGAAGCCCCAGACCGAGATCCTGTCCGGGTCGACGTCGGGCAGGGTGGCCGCGTACTCGATCGCGGCGTGCCAGTCGGCGATCTGCTCGTCGAAGCGGACGACCTGACGTGGTGCGCCCCCGCTCTCCCCGAACCGTCGGTGATCGAAGGCGAGGACGGCGAAGCCGGCGTCGTTGAAGCGTGCGGCGAACAGGTCCGTGGCCGGTTCCTTGGTCACCGAGGTCCCGCCGGCCATGATCACGCAGCCGCCGTTGGATCCCGGGTAGTGCCAGGCGGCGCATGAGGTGCCGTCGCTGGCGAAGCGTACGTTCTCCCGTTGTGTGGACGCGGGCACGTGGACCTCCAGGGTGGATGCGTCGTTCTCGGGTGCTGTGAATCCGCGGGCCTGCGGCGTTGCCGTACCGCAGGCCTCCTGCGCGGGGCCGCCGGTGGCAGCCCCGGAGGTGCCGGCGGCGCAGCCCAGGAGGTGCCGGCGGCCGACCGGTCGGGCCGGGTGGACCGGATGTGCGGGTCGAGGATCACCGGGTGCTCCTTCCATGGCCCGGATCCGCCGGTGTACGCCGGAACCGGGGTGGAGCGGATGACATCCATGGTCGGCCCGGGCCTCCCTCAGCAGGCCATGCGATGCGACGGAATGGGCGAAACTCGCCTTCGTGGTGCCTTCGTCGGCGGATTCCGTACCGAGCCTTGGGGATCGGCGGCGGGTGGCCGCTTCGCAGTGCGACGGGCGTCCGTCCGCGGAGCGGGCGGCCCAGATGCTGGAAGAACTCGACGGGCGCCGGATGCCGCGGTCACCTGGCGGGCGGGACCGGGGCGGCGTGGAGGGAGCCGAGCAGGCTGAGGGAGCGGGCGCTGGAACTGCCGGGCTCCGCCTGGTAGATGACGAGCTGCTGGCCCGGTTCGGCGCGCACGTCGAAGGTCTCGTACGCGAGTTCCAGGGGCCCGACGTCCGGGTGGAGCAGGTGCTTGGCCTCCCGGGTCTTGCCGCGCACCACGTGGCTGCTCCACAGGACGGCGAAGTCGGCGCTCCGCTCGGTGAGGCCGCGGGTGAGGTCCCGCAGCCGGGGGTTGTCGGGGTCGACACCGGCCGCCTCGCGCAGGTGCGCCACGACGGCCTCCGCGGCTCGGCGCCAGCGGATGTGGAACCGGCGGCCCGCCGGATCGAGGAACGTCATGCGGGCCAGGTTGTCCATCCGTTCGAAGGGTGAGTGCAGGGCCTCGGCCAGGGCGTTGGCCGCCAGGACGTCCAGGGTCCGGTTGACGACGAAGGCCGGAGCCGCCGGGTAGCCGTCCAGCAGCTGCCGGAGGGCCGGATGGACCCGGTCCGTGGTACCGGTGGGCCTGGTGCCCGGGGTGGTTCCCGCCAGGCGGTGCAGGTGCGCGTGGGCGTCGGGGCACAGGTGCAGGGCGCGGCCGAGCGCGTCGAGCACCTGGGCCGACGGGTGGCGTTCACGCCCCTGTTCCAGCCGGGTGTAGTAGTCGGCGTTCACTCCGGCCAGGACGGCGACCTCCTCGCGGCGCAGCCCGGCGACCCTGCGCACGCCGTGGCTCGCGATGCCGATGTCCTGCGGTCGCAGGGCAGCCCTGCGTGCGCGCAGGTACTCCCCGAGGCGGTTGTCGTCGGTCATGCCGTCAGGTTAGGCCGCGACGCCGGTGCGGTGCCCGGGTGCGGTGCACCCAGGCACGGGCCGTCCTGGTCGGCGGCCGCCGTCCTGCCCAGACTCGGTCGGGCAGGACCGATCCGCACAGCGAGAGGAAACAGCAGGCATGACAGACACAGGCAAGGTCGTGGCGATCACCGGCGCGAGCAGCGGGATCGGCGAGGCGACGGCCCGTCTCCTCGCCGCCGACGGCCACCGCGTGTTCCTCGGAGCGCGGCGTACCGACCGCCTCGACACGGTGGCCCGGGAGATCACCGAGGGCGGCGGAACCGCGGCGTTCCGGCGGCTGGACGTCACGGACGCGGCCGACGTCGAGGCCTTCGTGGCCGCGGCCCGCGAGCGCTTCGGCCGCCTGGACGTGATGGTCAACAACGCCGGGGTGATGCCGCTCTCGCCGCTCGCGGCCCTGAGGACCGACGAGTGGGACCGGATGATCGACGTGAACGTGCGAGGAGTCCTCCACGGCATCGCCGCCGCGCTGCCGCTGATGCGCGCCCAGGGCGGCGGACACTTCGTGAACATCGCCTCCGTCGGGGCGTACGAGGTCTCCCCGACCGCGGCCGTCTACTGCGCCACCAAGTTCGCCGTGCGCGCGATCTCCGAAGGACTGCGGCAGGAGTCGACCGGGGACATCCGGGTCACCCTCGTCTCCCCGGGGGTGACCGAGTCCGAACTCGCCGACGGCATCGGCGACCCCGTCGCCCGGAAGGCCATGGAGGCCTACCGCGCCGTGGCACTGCCGGCCGGCGCGATCGCGCGGGCCATCGCCTACGCCGTCTCCCAGCCGTCCGGGGTCGACGTCAACGAGATCGTCGTCCGTCCCACCGCGAGCGCCCAGTGACCCCCTCCGGCACGGAACCCGCCGTGCCGCACCGCACCACCGACGACGACCCGGCCCGCAGACTGCGGATCCTGGAGGACAAGGAGGCGCTGCGCACCCTCCTGATGCGCGGATGGCGGGCGCTGGACCGCAAGGACTGGCAGACCTGGATCGAGTGCTGGGCCGAGGACGCGGTCCTGGAGTTCGGACCGTGGGAGACGATCCGCGGCAGGGAGGCGATCCGGGCGAAGGTGGAGGAGGCGGAAGCGCCGTACGCGGCCATGCAGCACCACATCCTCAACCTGCACGTCGACGTCGACGGCGACCGGGCCACCGGCATCGGCTACATGTGGTTCACCGCGGTCGCCACACCCGGGCGTGCCGGTGCCCCGTACTCCATGGGAGGGCCCTACGACTGGGAGTTCCGCCGGGGCCCCGAGGGCTGGCTCCTGGTCCGCCAGCGGCTCGACGTCCGGTGGACCGACGGCGAGGACCCCCTGAGGGCCTTCGAGTAGCGGGCGCCCGCCCCAAGACCGCCGCCCCGGCCAGGCCGGGGCGGCGGGGCTGCTGCCGGTGCGGGGCGGGTTTGGGTGCCCTGCACCGGTGGGTGTGTGGTGGGTCAGCCGAGGGCGAGGGCGTGGAGGCGGTCGGGGGCGCCGTTGAAGTAGTCCTGGTCGCCGGGGAAGGTGCCGGAGTCGGCGTACTGCCAGAAGGTCTGGTAGCTCCAGCCGTTCGGGAGGGTGCCGACGGTGGAGGCGTAGCGGGCGATCCAGAGGGGGTTGGTGGCGGCGTCGAGCGAGCACCATTTGTGTGGGCGACGATGGGACACCGCGCTCTGACCTGTGAGGATGTCCCATCGCATGCCGCGTTGTACGCTTTTCAGCGGGGCGCTGGGCGTTAGCCGAAGCTAGCGCGAAGGGATGCGCAGGCACCGGCGCCTCATGGCTGAGCGGCGCTACCAGCGTGTGAGTCTCATGTTTGAGCTCGTTTTACAGCGTTTGCTCGAACCTATGCTGACCTCTTGCTGACCGCATCTGATGGGTCATCAGACCATCTCGGGCTAGGCCAAGGCAAACGACCGGGTACTGAGTACCGCCTACTGCCGAGGCCGCTCACGCGCGTCGCTCGCAACAGTCTATGCCGCACCCAAGCGGGGCAGATCGATGGTCGAGCAACCCCGCGAGCGCCGGGCCGACGTACGCATGGTCACGATCAGGTGGCCGCTGAAGGGGCAACCCCCGCGAACGCGGGGCCGACGTGCGCTAGCACCCCGGGGCACGGCACTAGGAGGAGCAACCCCCGCGAGTGCGGGGCTGACCACACCTGAGCGGCGCCACTCGTGCAGACGATGAGAGCAACCCGCGCGAGCGCGGGGCCGACGGCCACTCCATCGAGATCTACCGCGACTGGGAGGAGCAACCCCCGCGAGCGCGGGGCGGACTCAGCCCAGTCCCGGCTCGGAAACCCGATCACGGAGCAACCCCCGCGAGCGCGGGGCCGACCTCTTCACCGGCCGCTACTTGCTGTCGGATCTGGAGCAACCCGCGCGAGCGCGGGGCCGACGCCAGGGCCGGGGACTCGCGGACGTCGGACGTGGAGCAACCCCCGCGAGCGCGGGGCCGACACGACGAGCGCAACAACGGTGGCGGCGCCTGCGGAGCAACCCCCGCGAGCGCGGGGCCGACATCGACGGGTCGACCTCGTCGAGGCCGACACCGGAGCAACCCCCGCGAGCGCGGGGCCGACGTCTGCACGGTGACGACCAGCTGCATCATCGGGGAGCAACCCCCGCGAGCGCGGGGCTGACAGGAAGGCGAGGGCCTCCTTCTCCTTCTCGAAGGAGCAACCCCCGCGAGCGCGGGGCCGACTGCTCGACAGACGGGGTGGTCATCCCTACCGGGGAGCAACCCCCGCGAGCGCGGGGCCGACCGGTAGAGCAAGGCGTAACTAGGAGTAACCCCCGCGAGTGCGGGGCCGACATGTCGGACTGCGCGTTGCTCATGCGCAAGGAGGCGTGCCCCCGCGAGAGCGGGGCTGACGCCCCGGAGGCGGAGAACTCGCTGCCGACGCGGGAGGAACCCCCGTGGGCGCGGGGTTGACGACGGCGTCACCATCATGCCCATGGAAACCCTGGAGTAACCCCCGCGAGCGCGGGGCCGACATCCAGCCCGACGCGCGCTGGAGCCACGGCGCGGAGCAACCCCCGCGAGCGCGGGGCCGACTCGCCGTCCGAGTTCAGGGCCTTCGCGATCTGGGAGCAACCCCCCGTGAGCGCGGGGCCGACTCGGCGAGGGCACGCTCCAGCGCGAACAGCGAGGAATGACCCCCCGCGAGCGCGGGGCCGACCGCGCCCGGGCCGCCGCCCGCGGCGGTGCCAAGGAGTAATCCCGCGAGCGCGGGGCCGACGCCGCGCACCCATCCGACAAGCCGGAGATGCTGGAGCAACCCCCGAGAGCGCGGGGCCGACTCCGCCCACGCGCCGCCAGGCAGCGGGATGCGGGAGCAACCTCCGCGAGCGCGGGGTCGACTGCGTCCTGCTGATCGAGCGCGGCTGGCCGCCGGAGCAACCCCCGCGAGCGCGGGGCCGACGTCCAGGCCACCCTCATCCAGGCCGCCCGCCTGGAGCAACCTCCGCGAGCGCGGGACCGACCTTCCACCGACCGCGAGCGCGCGGACCTCGAGGAGCAACCCCCGCGAGCGCGGGGCCGACTCAACCAAGACCACCACCGCCAACTACCTCGCCGAGCAACCCCCGCGAGCGCGGGGCCGACGGCGTGGGTGTCGCTCACTGGTGCCGGCACCTGGAGCAACCCCCGCGAGCTCGGGGCCGACACTGTACTGCACCCCGGCGGTGGCGCCGACCTGGAGCAACCCCCGCGCGCGGGGCGGACGAGGGGCTCTTGCCGCTCCATGCAAGCGCCTGTCGTCAAGTCCATTACACCAGCGGTAGATTGTCGCCGTGAGGCGCCGGGGACATGTACCATCGCTCCCTCGTCCAGGTGTGGACCGGAGAGTGTGAAGGCCAATGTGATGGTGGACCTACACTCCAACAGTGGAGCTTGCAGTGGCAATCACTGTCCAGGCATGCAGAATTCAGGGTAGTTTAATAAGTGTCAGGGGGCCGCCCCGTTGGTGCGAAACGGCCCCCCAACGGGAAACACGAAGCCTCGGGGCCAGCTACCAGTGGTGCAGGTACACGGCAATTCCGGCCAGCGCGTGGGCCAACACGGCTGCGTCCTTACCGTAGACCAACCAATGCGCGCCCCGAGGCTCGTGGCCCAGGTTGCGCCTGACAGCTTCCCTAACCTTGGCAATCAGTCGCTTCATGTCACCTCCCTTCGCGGAGCGAACGGGGGTTGTGCCGTGAAGCACAGTACCAGCTGGGCCGACAGCCGGGCAGCCTAGTGACTGTCAGTCAAGTCGTAACTATCTAGCTCCTGTTCGGAGGTGGGCAACCGTGTTGTGCGGCCAGTGCTGTGGTGGCGGCGTCATTGCGGCCCAGGCAGTCCGACCGTCGAGGAGCGATCCCCGCGAGCGCGGGGCCAACAGCGAGTCGCCTGCGCGAAGCTGGGCTACCGTGGAGCGATTCCCGCGAGCGCGGTTCCGACATCGCCCATAGCGTATCCACCCAAGACGCCTCTTGACTGGATGCTGGGCCGAGAGAATTGAACACGCAACCTCAGGGCATGCGGAGTTAACACCGCATCCTCACGCTGCCAACCGAAGGTCCGGGCGTGCCTCGTGTGGGCAGGGTTGACCTGTTGAGGCGTGTGGCATCGAGCGCCGCTTCGGACACAATCCCCGCGAGCGCGGGGTCGACTCCGTCACCAGCGGGCCCTTGTCCGTCTCCAGGGAGCAACCCCCGCGACCGCGCGGCCGACACCGTAGTGGTCTTCACCGACCCACCGGACTCGGAGCAACCCCCGCGAGCGCTGGGCCGACACTGACCTGCGACGTTTGGTGTCATGGGGCGCCGGCTGATTCGGTTCGATCGGAGCGAATCCGATGCAACTGCCTTCATCTCTCCATGTTCCGAAGTGCGTTGTCAGTGGCGTGTCTTACGCTCCGCAGAGTACCCGTGCGCGGAGGTGGAGACGGTGGTCGAGGATCGCTGGCAGTGGTATCCGTCCGAGGTCAGGGCCTGGCTGGGTGCGCTGTGGGGCAAGTCGGCCGGGAAGGCCGCCGGTTCGGTCAACCTCCTGCTGTCGCACATGCTGGACACCGCTGCTGTGGCGGAGGTGATCTGGGACCACTATCTGCCGCAGGTGACGCGGCGGCAGCTCGACGCCGTGGCGGGAGGCGCCGGTCGGGGGAGGAGGCTGTTCTCCTGGCTGTGCGGGATTCACGACCTGGGCAAGGCGACGCCGGCGTTCCAGCGGTTCGATGCGGCCGGGGAGGCGGCCGTTCGCGCGGCGGGGCTTTCGTGGGACAAGTACGCGGTGAACGGCATGCCTTGGCGGCACGACAAGGCGGGCGGCCGACTGTTGCGGATGTTCCTTGAGAGGGCGGGCTGGGCACAGGAGCAGGTCGACTGGGTGTGGCCGCTGGTCGCCGGCCACCACGGGTTGTTCCCCACGGTGGGGCAGTTGGCTCCGAAGAAGGAGGATCTCCAGGGCAAGGGCCGGGTCTGGAAGTCGGCGCAGTCGGCCCTGGTGGAGGTGTTCTCCCGGGAGCTCGGCTACGAGGGTGGATCGCCGCTCATCGGGGTGGAGCCCGCGTCGGCGCCGAGCCGTGCCGTGCAGCTCCAGTTGTCCGGCTTCGTGGTGATGGCGGACTGGATCGCCAGCGACGAGACGCACTTCAAGGGCGAGCCCGACCTGGCGAAGGCGACGATGCCGCGAGCACGGCAGCGGGCCACCAGTGCTTGGTCCGGGCTCGGGCTGCGCGGCGGCTGGGGGCAGCTGGCCGTTCCCGGCCCGGAGGTGTTCCAAGACCGCTTCGGCCACGGGCCCCGGCCGTCCCAGGAGTTGGTGCTGGACGTGGTGCGCCGGATGGGCGGGCCCGGCCTGGTGATCGTCGAGGCGCCGATGGGGGAGGGGAAGACGAAGACGGCGCTGGTGGCCGCCGAGGTGCTGGCGGCGCGCTTCGGCGCGGACGGGGTGTTCCTGGGCATGCCGACGCAGGCGACCGCGGACCCGATGTTCACCCAACTCCGGGCGTGGCTGGGCAATATCGACAAGGTCGAGGATGGGCTGGACGGCCAGGTCGTGCTGCTGCACGGCAAGCGGATGTTCAACAAGGAGTGGCGTGGCCTGCTTGAGGGCACGGGAGAGTGGGGCCAGGACGCCGATGCCCGCTACTCGTCGGTGGGCGTGGACGAGTTCGGAGTGCCAGCCGACTGCTTCGACGGCTGCGAGGGCGGCGAGCGCAGAGCCCCCGCGGAGTGGTTCCTCGGGCGCCGCCGTGGCCTGCTGAGCCCGTTCGCGGTCGGCACGATCGACCAGCTCCTCTTCGCCGCGACTCGTACCAAGCACGTGATGCTGCGCATGGCCGGCCTCGTGGGCAAGGTCGTGATCCTCGACGAGGTGCATGCCGCCGACGTCTACATGTCGCAGTTCCTGCTGGAGGGCCTGTGGTGGCTCGGGAAGGCCGGTGTGCCGGTGGTACTGCTGTCGGCGACCCTGCCACCGGATCAGCGGCGCCGCTTGGCCGCCGCCTACCTGGCCGGCACGCGGTCGGCGGAGGCTTCGGAGACGCTGGAAGTCCCCGAGCCGGACGGGTATCCGAGCGTGACGGCGGTGTGGTCGGGGCAGGACGGCCGGACGGAGGCGCTGGTCGAGAGCACTGACTCCTGGCGCGAAGACCTGACCGTGCGGGTGGAGGTGCTCGGCGAACCGCCGGCGCGCAGCGGCACGTTCCCGGACAGCATCGGCGGTCGCCCGGACACGGTCGTCGTCGACTACCTGAGGGAGCGGCTGGTCGACGGCGGATGCGCCCTGGTCATCCGGAACACCGTGGACCGCGCCCAGTCCACCTTCGAAGCCCTGCACAAGGAGTTCGGCACCGACGTCCGGCTCCTGCACGGCCGTCTCCACGCGGGCCACCGGGCGGACCGTACCCGGGAGGTGCTGAAGCTCCTCGGACCGCCGGGCGACGGAGCCGCGCGCCCCAGCCAGCTGATCGTCGTCGCCACCCAGCTCGCGGAGCAGTCGTTCGACGTCGACGCCGACCTGCTGATCACCGACCTCGCGCCAATGGACCTGCTCCTCCAGCGCATCGGACGCCTCCACCGCCGTGACGGCGTCGAACGCCCCCACCTCCTGTCACGGCCCGTCGTCGCCGTCACCGGAATCCATCTCGCGGACCGGAGCGCACCGCAGATCCTGCGCGCCTCCGAGGCGATCTACGGCCGCTACCTGCTGCTGCGCACGGCCGCCGAGGTCGAGCGCGCGGCGGGGGCGGCCGACGGCGCGTGGAGCATCCCCGGCCAGGTGCCGCACCTGGTCGCCGACGTGTACGGGCCCAGCCCCGTTGTCCCGGCCGAGTGGGCCGAGGCCGAGACGGAGGCCCGGAAGGAGTGGGAGGAACGGCAGGCCGAGCGCCGCGCGAAGGCCGCCCAGTATGTGCTGACCCGGGCCGGCGAGCACGCAGCGCCCACCCTGGAGGGCCTGCACTTCGGTGCCCACAGCAGGCTGACCGAGGGAGGCTTCGAGGCGCTCGTCCGTGACGGGGACCGGAGCCTGGAGGTTGTCCTGGTGCACCGCATCGGGGAGGACGGGTTCTACGCGGTGACGGGGCGCAGGCTCGGGCCGAACGGCGAGGTCACGGCGGAGCTGCTGGACGACGTGCTCTCCGGGACGGTGCGCCTGCCCGCCAAGTTGACCGCAGCGGCGGAGGAGGCTCTCGGCCCGCTGGCGGGGTGGCGCGACCACCCGTGGCTGCGGTACAGCCTGGCCCTCGAACTCGATGAGAACGGCGAAGCCGTCCTTGGCGACTTCCGGCTGCGCTACGACGACCTGCTCGGCCTCGTGGTCGGCGGCGGGCCCGCACACAGGTAGCGTGCGCCGTGGAACAGGTGGAGTGTGATCTCCGCTCACGCGCCCACAACTTAACGTGAATTGGCGGAAGTTCATGGATTTCGGTCCATGACCGGGTTCAGGCGGTGCGATGATGAAGCAACTGCCGACGTAGACGTAACTAGTTGGGAGATGGGCGCGTGCCCGGGTACAACCTTGTCGACGAACCGTGGCTGACGGTGCGGCCAGCCGACGGCGGACCTCCTCTGGAGCTGGGGATCGCCGAGGTACTGGCCCGGGCCCACGAACTCGAAGGCATCGCAGTCGAGTTCTCCACCCAGCTGCCCGCTGTTCTGCGCCAGGTCCTGCTGCCCGTCGTCGCCCACGCCACCGGCGCGCCTCGAACCCTCCGTGAGAAGGGCCAGCGACTAGCCAGGGAGAGCGGGTTCACGGAGGACGAACTTCGCGCAATCCGGACCTACGTCGACGGTAACCGCGCACGGTTCGACCTCTTCGACCCGCAGGACCCTTTCGGGCAGGTCGCCGGGCTGCGTACCGCCAAGGACGAGACGAAGGGCGCCGCGGCCCTGGTGGCGACGGCGGCGAGCGGCAACAACGTTCCGCTGTTCGCCAGCCGTACGGACGCGGACCCGCTCGACCTGACGCCGGCCCAGGCCGCCCACTGGCTCGTTCACGCGCACTGCTGGGACACCGCGGCGATCAAGACCGGTGTGGTCGGCGACGACCAGGTCAAGGCGGGCAAGACGACGGGCAACCCGACGGGCCCGCTCGGGCAGCTCGGCGTCATCGTCCCCATCGGGCGCACCCTGTACGAAACCCTCCTGCTGAATCTCCCGGTCACTCCGACCAGCGCCGAGGGCATCCCGCAGTGGCTGCGAGGACCGCACGGTCCCGTGTGGAAGCCCCGGGAGGCTGAGGGCCTTCTCGACCTGTGGACCTGGCAGGCCCGGCGCATCCGCCTCATCCCGCACGAGGACGAGGCCGGGCGGCTGAAGGTGGCCCGAGTGGTCGTCAGTGCCGGCGACCGCCTCACGCCCATGGACGAGCGGGAGCCGCATACCGCTTGGACGTTCACGGCCCCGGCCAAGAAGTCCGCCTCAGCGCGGCCCGAGCGCCGACCGCGCCGGCACACCCAGGGCAAGGCCGCTTGGCGCGGTCTGGACGCCCTTCTCTCCGCGACCCGCCAGGGTCCGGAGAGTGCTTTCGAGACCAGCGTCCTGCTCGACGAGATCAGCGGGCTGCGGGAGATCGGCAGCCTCGACATCGACTATCCGCTGCAGGTCGAGACCTTCGGCATGGTGTACGGCACCCAGTCGGCCGTGGTCGAGGACGTCATCCACGATTCCATCCCGCTCTCCCTGCTCGCCCTCCGCCAGGACAGCGAATCCCACGACCTGCTCCTGGACGTGGCCGAGCAGGCGGAACAGCTGGCGCGGGCGGTCAACAACCTTTCCGCCGACCTGCGCCGGGCCGCGGGGGCGGACCCCATTCCCTGGGACAAGGGCCAGCGCCCGGGTGAACTCCTCCTGCACGTCCTCGACCCGCTGGTGCGCCGCGTGCTCGCCGGCGTCCGCAGAGCCGGTGGCGACGAGGACCTCCTGCACCGGGGCCGACTTGCCTGGGAGCAGGTCGCCCACCGCCGCGCACGGGAGGCAGCCAACGCCCTTCTGCTGGCCGCGCCCGCTTCCACCTTCGGCGGTCGCTCCGTCGAACAGCCCGGCAAGGCGGGGAAGAAGCTGACCTACAGTCTCGGCACGGCTGGCGCCAACTTCCGGCGACAGCTTGACGAGATCCTGCCCCGCTACGCCGACGCCCGCAAACAGGCTGCGGCTGCCCGCCTGGCAGTGACCGGACCCGACTACGACTTCGAAGCCGACCCTGGAGCGGACTTTGACCACTGAGCAGAAGAGTGCCCCCAGGCGACTCCCGTACTGGGAGAGGGTCACCGCCTACGACCACGCCTGGCGCATCGATCCCCGCACCGGACAACCGGGCAGGCCGCCCGGAGAGGACCTCGCGGCCATGCGGTCGGGCCTTGGCCGGTCGGCGATGGACAGTCCCAGGATGTGGCCGCTGTACAGCTGCGAGGTCGACGACGTCCTCGCGCTGCGCGACGAGGTCTCCGACGAGCAGAAGGCCGAGCACGCCGCGCTGGCCCTGTTCGGCCTTCACCAGCAGAGCCAGTCCAAGCCGATGCACCGCCGCGGCGTCAAACTCGGCCAGGCACTGCGCGCCCTGCGCCGAAGCGGCAAGTTCAGCGAGGAGGCGCTCGACACCCGGGTCGCTCAACTCGCGGGCGCCACCAGCGTGTCCGCTCTGCTGGTCCACCTTCGCGGCCTGATCACCCAACTGCGCACCGTCGGCCAGCCGTTGGACTACAACCACCTGATGGCCGACATCCGGGCCTGGCACCACACCGACCGCCGCCCGGATGTCCGCGCCAAGTGGGCCATCGGCTACCAGGCGTGGAAGAACAAGGACAAGGACAGCGGCAAGGACCAGGAAACCGCCGACTGACCGCACCTTCCCCGATCAAACCGTCAAACTTCAAGGAGAAGCGCATGACCGACCGCCTCTACATCGACGTGCACATCCTGCAGACCGTCCCGCCGGCGAACCTCAACCGGGACGACAACGGCAACCCGAAGGAGGCGTACTTCGGCGGCAAGCGCCGCTCCCGGGTCTCCTCCCAGGCCTGGAAGCGCGCCACCCGCCTCCACTTCGCCGAGAGCCGCGACCGGCAGGACCTCGCCACCCGCACCAAGCGGATCGCCTCCCAGCTCTCCAAGCGCATCGCCGAGCGCAGCGGCATCCCCGCCGAGGACGCGCAGCGGATCGCCGGCGCCCTGATCAAGTCGACCGGGATCTCCGCCGGCAAGAAGGAAGGCGACACCGCCTACCTTCTCTTCTACGGGCGCCGCCAGCTGGACGGCATCGTCGGCCTGGTCGCCGACACCGCCGCGGACCTCGCCACCCTCGACGCGAAGGCACTGGAGGAGGCCGTCAAGGCCCTGCCGGTCAAGGACCAGTTGCAGAGCGGGCACCCGGCGGACGTGGCGCTGTTCGGCCGGATGGTCGCGGACATCCCCGGCCTGAACGTCGATGCCGCGACGCAGGTCGCGCACGCGATCTCCACCCACGCCACCGAGCTCGAATTCGACTACTACACGGCGGTCGACGACGAGAACACCGCGGACGAGACCGGCGCCGGAATGATCGGCACCATCGGCTTCAACTCCGCCACCCTCTACCGCTATGCCACCGTCGGCCTGCACCAGCTTCGCGAGAACCTCGGGGACGACAAGGCCGCCGTCGACGCCGTCGACCTCTTCGTCGACTCCTTCGCCCGCTCCATGCCCACCGGCTACGGCAACTCCTTCGCCCACCGCACCCGCCCCAGCCTGGTCGCCGTGGCCGTCCGCGCGGACCAGCCTGTCAACCTCGTCTCCGCGTACGAGAACCCCGTCCCGGCGAGCCGGGGCATCGCCGCCGAGTCCGCGCGCCGCCTCGCCACCGAGTTCGCCACCGCCACCGCGCAATGGGGCGACAGCCCGCTGTACGTCGGCATCTGCCACACCCTGGGCACCGACACGGACACCGACGAGACGGGGGAGAAGCTGGACGGGGCCTTCGGGGCGAACCGCACTTTCACCGAGCTTCGCGACGGTCTGCGCACCGTCCTCACCGAGCGGGTGAACGACAACTGATGCCCGCCGATCCCACCCCCGCAGCCCAGCACGAGGAACAGGCAGTACTCGTACTGCGCCTGGCCGGACCGCTGCAGTCCTGGGGCGACCACAGCGCGTTCAACCGCCGTGACAGCCGGCCCCAGCCGACCAAGTCCGGCATCGTCGGCCTGCTCGCCGCCGCCGCGGGCCGACCCCGCGAAGCGGACATCTCCGACCTGGTCGGCCTGCGCCTGGGCGTGCGCGTCGACCAGCCCGGAACGCTGCTGCGCGACTACCACACCGTCAGCGACTACCGGGGCCGGCCGCTGCCGCAGGCCGGCGTGAACGCCAAGGGCGTCCAGAAGCCGACCTCCCCGGCGAAGGACACCCACGTCACCCACCGCTACTACCTCCAGGACGCCGTGTTCGTCGCCGCCGTCCAGGGCCCGGCAGCCTTCGTCACCACGCTCGGCGATGCGATCCGCCATCCCGCATTTCCGCTCGCCCTCGGCCGACGCTCCTGCGTCCCCACCCAGCCGATCACCCTCGGCGCGGTGCGTGACGGCACGCTGGAAGACGTCCTGGCCGAGGAGCCCTGGCAAGCCGGCAAGGCCGCCAGGAACGCCTACCGTCGACGGGCCGATCGGGGCCCGGAACCGTTCTCCCCGCACCGGATCGATCTGGCCGCGACCTTCGACGACCCCTCCGGCGAGGACACCCTGCAGGACGTCCCGCATTCGTTCTCGCCCCGCGAACGGGGCTTCTCCACCCGACGGATCCGTCACGCCTGGCTCAAGGTCCCCACCGGCCTCGCCTCATCCGCCGCGCACACCGCTCAACCGGCTGCCGCAGCCGGCGGCCACGACCCGTTCGCCCTGCTGGGCTGGTGACCCCATGACCTACCTCTCCCGCGTCCGCATCAACCCTCTGCGCGCCGCCAGCCGCAACCTGCTCGCCAACCCCCGCGCCCTGCACGGGGCAGTCCTGGCCGGCATTCCCGACACCGCCCCCGGTGACCGGATCCTGTGGCGCCTGGACGCCGACCACCCGCGTCGCCCCATGCTGTTGGTCCTCACCCCCTCCAAGCCCGACTGGACACACGTCGTCGAACAAGCCGGATGGCCCGACGCCGAAGGCGAGCACTACGCGATCCGCGACTACAGCCCACTCCTCGCCCAACTCGCCGTCGGCCGCGAATTCGCCTTCCGGCTCAAGGCCAGCCCCGTCCAGAACACCTCCAAACCCGAGAAGGCGAGCGCGCACCGCGCCAAGACCGCAGCCGAACTCCACCACCGCTCCTACCGCATGGCCCACCGCACCGCCGCGCAACAGCTCACCTGGTTCCTGGACCGCACCACCCGCTGGGGCTTCACCGTCCCCGAGGCCCGCACCGACACCCCGGCGCCCGGCCTCGAACCCTCAGCCTCGGACGTGACCGCCGACGCACGGCCCGGCCGAGAGGTGAGGATCACCGATCGCAGCCGCAACACCTTCACCAAGCCCGGCACCCGCGCCCCCGTCACCCTCACCACCGCCACCTTCGAAGGCCGACTGCAGATCACCGATCCCGGCCTCCTGCAGACCGCCCTCCTCGGGGGCATCGGCCCCTCCAAGGCCTACGGCTGCGGCCTGCTCACCCTCGCCCCGCTGTCCACCGGACCCCGCTGACCGATGGCCGACATCTGGTGGAAAGCCCACCCTCACGACCTGCACCGCCTCGCCGACCGCGTCTCCAGCGTCTACGTCGAGCGCAGCCACATCGACCGCGACGAGAACGCCGTCGTGGTCATCAACAAGCGCGAGACCGTCCGTGTCCCCGCCGCCATGGTCGCCGTGATGCTCCTCGGCCCCGGCACCCGTATCACCCACGGCGCTGTCAACCTGCTCGCCGACTCCGGCACCACCGTGTGCTGGGTCGGCGAGCAGGGCGTTCGAATGTACGCTGCCGGCCTTGGCCCCAGCCGCGGCGCGGGCTTGCTCAACCGGCAGGCCTGGCTGGTCAGCCGAACCAAGGAACGCCTGGGCGTGGCACGGAACATGTACCGCATGCGGTTCCCCGGTGAGGATGTCAGCACCGCCACCATGCAGCAGCTGCGCGGACGCGAGGGCGCCCGCATCCGCAAGCTCTACCAAGCGGAATCACGCCGGACCGGCGTCCCGTGGAACGGCCGGGTCTACAAGGCCGGTGACGCCCACGCTGCGGGCGACGACCTCAACCGCCTCCTGTCAGCGGCCAATGCCGCGCTGTACGGGATCTGCCACGCCGTCATCACCGGCCTGGGCGCCAGCCCCGGCCTCGGCTTCGTACACACCGGGCTGGCGACCTCATTCGTCCTCGACATCGCCGACCTCTACAAGGCCGAATACACCATCCCCCTGGCCTTCGACCTCGCACAACAAGGCCACACCGAAGAACGCGACGCCCGACTCGGCCTGCGCGACCGCATCGCCCAGGACAAGCTGCTCGGCCGCATCGTCCACGACGTCAAGACCCTCCTCAGCCCGGACGGCACCGACATGCCCGACGCCGAGGTGAACGAACTCTGGGACGAACGCGTCGGCACGGTCCAAGGCGGCGTCAACTGGTCCGGCACCGAGACAACACCTCCGCCCATCGCCTCCGACCCGGGCATGGGCGACGAACACCTGGCCATCATCGGCCCGGAGTTCACCCAGGACACGAGCAGCCCATGACCGTCATCATCCTCATCGCAGCCCCCGAAGGCCTACGCGGACACCTCACCCGCTGGATGGTCGAGGTCAACGCCGGCGTTTTCGTCGGCACCCCCAGCCGCCGCATCCGCGACCGCCTCTGGGACCTCCTCGCCACCCGCATCGGCGACGGCCAAGCCGTCCTCGTCGAACCCGCCACCAACGAACAAGGCTGGACCGTCCGCACCGCCGGCAAGGACCGCTGGAAGCCCGTCGACTTCGACGGACTGATTCTCTCAGCCCGGTCCCGCCGGTAAACCCGCAGGTCGCGAAGCGTCGGCCCCGCGCTCGCGGGGGTTGCTCGCCTGCAAGCGCGGGGAGTCCCGTCCGCTCGACGTCGGCCCCGCGCTCGCGGGGGTTGCTCCGGCTCCAGCACCACCCCGCCGCCGGCGAACGCGTCGGCCCCGCGCTCGCGGGGGTTGCTCCGCCGGCACCGCCTTCCAGAAGCTGAGCGGCATGTCGGCCCCGCGCTCGCGGGGGTTGCTCCTGCCACTGGGCACCCACGTCGCGCCGTCCCCAGTCAGCCCCGCGCTCGCGGGGTTGCACTCATGCTGGATCGCCTTCGGGCGCGCCTGCTTCGAACGGGGCGTCTTCGAGCACACGGGCGGCGCTGTCCACCGCGGCGTCCAACTGCTTGTGGGTGTCCTTGGGCAGGCTGCCGCTGCCTAGCGCGGAGGCGGCGAGAGCCTGTTCGAGGGCGGCAGCTCGATTGGCGTCCAGGACGGCGCGCACGGCGGAGTGGGTGAGGAGGTCGCGCAGGGCGTAGCCGTCGCAGGAATCCTCCGTTCGGCTGATGGCGGCCCGGGCGAGATTTCGGGCGGCAGGGGTGCCAGGGTCGGTGGCGTCGAGGACAGTGAGGGCGAGCCTGGTGGTGAACACCGCGAGGCCGTCGCCCGGGTCGAGTGCGGTCCACAGGTCGGCGGCGTACTCGGCGGCGTGCCGTTCGCCGGGGCCGCACAGGGCGGTGAGGGCAGCGGTGACGGCGTTCTCCCACGGGTCGCCGTCTTCGGTCTCGCGCAAGATGGCCAGGGCGGTGGGACGGTCGCCGCTGGTGGCCGCGGCCAAGACGGCGGTCTGGCGGCCGTCGAGGATGCGACGGCCGATGCCATGGTGCTCCTCGATGTGGCGCAGAGCTTCCTGCCAGCGGCCGGCAGCGGTCAGGGCGCGGGTGCCGTCGGCGATGACGACCCGCCACAGCCACGCTCGGACTTCCGCGCGCTGCTGGTCGGTTTCGGTGAGGCGGGCGGGGACGGTGATGCCGTCGAGCGTCGTCCTGGTGGCGGTGGTGACGGCGTGGTAGAGGTCGCGGAGGAGTCCGCGGCCGCGTTGGTGGCGGCCGGCTCGGAGGTGGAGACGGGCGAGGTTGACGAGGGGTTCAAGGCCACGGATGGCGCTCACGGCCGGGAGCGGGCCGCGGGTGAGGTAGAGGACGGCGTGGCGGTGGCACAGGGCTCGGGCGTCGGCGGGCAGGCCGAGGTCGGAGGCGAGGAGGGCGGCCTGATTGAGGACGGTGGAGGCGAGGACCGCGTCGGTCTGCCGGGAGGCCGTGTCGGCCAGCTCGCAGAGCCGGCCGACACGCGCGTTCAGGGGCAGGCAGACGGGCCGGATCCGCGGGACCAGCGGGAAGCGCTGGGCGGTCGGTCCGGTCGGGTGCACGGCGGCTACTCCCAGGTGACGGTGATCGGGTGGTTCGGGCGCTCCAGGACGAAGCGGCCGGCCGCGGGGTCGGCGGCGCCGGGGGTGTCGGGGAGGGCGATGCGCAGGGTGCAGTCGCGGAAGCCGGTGTTCCAGACGCGGATCTGCTCGGCGACGAGGTCGGCGAGCACGACGCCGTCGGGGCCGTGGCCGATCACGCCGGTCTCGTAGGTCTTGCGGCCGTCGGTGGTGGGCTCGCCGGGGCGCAGGGTGAGGTAGGCGAGGGAGCCGCGCTGGACCGTGGCCATGGCACCCCAGCCGAACATCGGGGTGACGACGCCGCGCTCGCGAGCGGAGCCGGTGACGCTCATCCGCATCAGGGAGTTGGGCAGGGTCAGGGCCAGCCACAGGTCCTGGTACTCGTAGGTGGTGCCGGCGGGGATGGTCACCCCGGTCCAGATCTCGTGGCGCCGGCTGTCGAGGACACCGAGCAGCAGGGGGGCATCGACGGCGGCGCCCTGGTCCTTGTGGACCTGGAGGGTGACGTCGCCCTTGCCGGTGAGCTGGACGGTGCGGCGGGCGTCGTCCATGCTGCCGCGCAGCGGCATGAAGACCGCGAGCTGGTCGTCGACCGACACCCAGCCGTCCTCGCCGCGCTCGAAGGCGATCACCCGGCTGGCGGTCCCGCGCAGCCGCAGCGGTAGGACGATCCGGCCGGTGGGCTTGACCTGCTCCAGCCACGGGGTGGGCATCCCGCTGGTGCTGACGGTGGCGATCACCCGGTCGAACGGCGCGCTGTCGGGGTGGCCGAGCGCGCCGTCGCCGAGGACCGCGTCGACGTTGGTGATCCCTGCGTCGGCGAGGTGGTTGCGGGCGCCGTCGACGAGGTCCTCGTCCACGTCCACGGCCGTCACGTGCCCGTCCGGGCCGACGATGCGGCCCATGTAGGCGGCGTTGACGCCGGTGCCCGCCCCGGCCTCGAAGATCCGCTCGCCGGGCTGCGGGTGGAGCTGCTCCAGCATCAGGGCGACGATCGCGGGCTGGGAGGCGGCGCTGATCTGTGTGCCGGAGCCGTCGGCCTTGGTGTAGGTGGGATTGTCCGCGTACGCGGTTTCGAGCGGGAAGCCGGGCAGGAAGTGCTCGCGGGGCACGGTGCGGAAGGCGTTCTCCACCGCGGTGGTGCGGATGGCGCCCTGGGCGAGCAGCCGGTCGGTGAGGGCGGCGCGCAGTTCCTCGGCGGTCGGGGCGTCGGAAGCGGTGTCGCTGCTGAGCGTAGTCATGTGGGTGACCCTAGTAGTGGTGCGGATGGCGGGCGTCGAAGGCGCGGGGCCCTCGTCGGAGTGGAAGACGGTGTCCAACGCCCGTGCGGCCGTGGCGGTTTGGTGGTCGACCGGCAGGCCGGCGCGATTGGCGTGGAAGAGGAGGTGGTGTGCGAGGACCGCCCGGAGCCCGCGGGTGAGGTTGCCGTCGCGGGCGAGGCCGGCGAGGTCCTGCCCGGCCTGTTCGAAGGCGTGGACCCAGCCGCCGTGGTTGGCGAGCGGGCTGGTGTCGCGGGTGAGGGCCCAGGTGTCGACGCGCATCAGGTGGCGCATGGCGGCGGTCAGGGTGGCCGCACGGTCGGGCGCTACGGGCTTCGGGGCGTCGCGCAGCATCGCGAACTGGGCCCAGACGTCACCCTGTTCGTACCAGTCGAGTCCGGCCGCGCGAAGCATGGCGGAGATGAGGACGACGACGGTCTCGGTGCGGCCGAGGGCGGGCGGGTTCGGCTCGGCAGCGCGGGTCAGCAGGTTGCGGCTGTCGGCGTGGAAGAGGCGGTGGGCGACCTCCATGGCCTCGGGGCCTCCGAACGCCTGGGTCTCGGGCTCGTAGATCACGGTGGCCCAGCCCGCGAGGAGGCCCTCCTCGGCGAGGGTGTCGAGCAGGGAGGTGAGGACGGGCACGGGGTTGGCGGCCCGGTATCGCAGTCGCAGCCCCTTCTTGCGCATGTACCACCAGCCGTCCAGGTTGCCGTTGTCCTGGGCGAAGGTGAGTACGGGGGCCAAGTGGTGGGCCGCGGTTGGTTCGACAGTGGAGGGGTCGGCGAAGGTGAGGTCGTGCTGGATCCAGCCGGTGGTCATCGGATCGGTCCTCGGTCGGGTCGTCAGGAGGTGAGCAGGCAGGCGTCCCAGTGGGTCGCGGGGTCGGTGCCGGTGGCGGGGGTGAGCAGGGCCAGGGCGGTGCCGGCGGCGCCGTCCAGGAAGGCCGGCCCCGCGCTCGCCAGAAGGTGGCGGGCCTGCTCGTCGGGGTCGGCGTGCGGCGGGTGGGTGGTGTCCAGGAGCAGGGCGGCGGCGGAGCGCAGCCGGTCGGCGTTGCGCGGGGAGGCGTCGGCGGCGGCGCGGTGGGCGATGTGGGCGAGCCCGGCGTAGCCGTGGCAGGCGGACAGGTCGGTGGTGGCAGCCAGGGCCTTCGGGTCCACGAGTGCGGTGGCCAGGGCGCCTTCGGCGCCGTGGCGCAGGTGCGGGTCGTCGAGGGCGAGGGCGGCTAGCTGCTGGGCGCGGGTGATGCCGGCGCTTCCGTAGCACCAGCTCGGCCGTTGCGGCGCAAGCGGTCTGCGGTCAGGGCCGGCCAGGTGCGCGGGGGTGATCCAGTACGGCCATGTATGACCGTCGCGCCAGCGCTCCAGCCAGGCCAGGACCGTGCGAATCGCATCGCGCTGGCCGTCGACCTCGATGCCGCGTCGCAGCGAGAGGGCGAGGAGCGCGAGCGGCCCGGCGATCCCGTGCGCGAGCCCGGTGTTGGCGTGCCCGCCGGGGAACCGTTCGTCCCGCTCGCCGGACGGGCCGGTGAGGGTCCACCAGCCGGGCAGGACCTCCCCCTCGTGCTCGACGTTCCCGGTCAGACGGACCAGGCAGGCCACGACCCGCCGAATCGCCTCTCCGTCGGGAGCGCGGCGTAGGAGGACCGATCCGATGCCGGCCAGTCCCCGGATCGTGTCGAACTCGGCGAGCCGTGGCAGGTCGCCCCGCTCGATCCGAGCCTCCGCCTGCTCGCAGCGGCGTACCGCGTCGCCGGCCACAACCTGGTCGAGGTGAGCGAGGGCACGCTGATAGGAGCCGGAGCGGGCCTGGGCGGCGCAGGTGAGGGCGTGGGCGAGTGCCGGGGCGCCGTAGTAGAGGTAGCTGTCCGCTCCGCTGGTGACCGGGACGCTGGCCGCGACCGACAGCCAGGCACGCACCAGCTCCCACGGGCCTCGGCCGGCGGCGGCGCGCTCGATGTGGAGCAGGGCGATGCCCGGGGCGCCGTGCGCCAGCGACTGGCGCCACTGCGGGCGCGACGACCACGCCACGGGCACGTCGGCAGGATCGGCCAGCAGCTCGGCGATTCGGTCAGACAGCCGGAGAGCAGGGTGCGGGGTGGTCACAGGGCACCGTCCCGGGACAGGCGGGCGAGAGCGGCGGCGCGGGCCAGGTAGAGCACCCGGCCCTCGTCGTCGAAGTCGATCCGATGCGCGCGCACGTACGAGCAGTGCAGCAGTGAGCCGAGAACGTCGTCCGCGTCCACGCCCCGGGTGTCGGGCCCCGGGAAGTGACGACGATAGGCGTCCAGCGCGACGCCACGGCCGGCCCACGCCTGCACGATCTCGGCTCCGCCCGCCTCATCGCGCAGCGCGGCCCACCCGTCGGCAGGGTCCGCGAGGCGTACGGCCTCGGCGAAGAGCGGCCGGGGGATGGCTGCCGGGGCCTGCGCTGGGATGTTGTCGACGAGCCAGCGCAAGCCGGCGGTCGCCGAGCCGGTGAACCCGGCCGCGATGGCGACGGCGTGTGCGGCGAGCAGCCCCTGTCGGCTGGGCAGCGCGGGCTGGACCAACTGGGCGAGGGCGGCTGCGGAGTCGGCGCGGAAGACCTGTTCGGCGGCGGCCCAGGCTGGCCCTTCACCCCACCGACCGGTCTCCGTGTAGGAGATCGGGTACACCACCTCCGACAGCAAGCCGGCCTGGTGGAGTTCGGCGGTCCACGTGCTGATCACGCCGGCGGCGGGCCCGAAGGCGGCCGGGTCGGGCAGGGCGATGCGCAGCCGCAGGTGCTGACGCGGGTCACGGAAGCGCACGAACCACCACTTCGGATTGCCGAGACGCTCCAGCAGGTCGGGCAAGTGTCGTGCGAGGACGGTGTCCTGGCGCTCCAGGTCGCCGTAGAGGGAGGCGAGGAGCACCCGTGAGGTGCCGGGAGCGTCACCGTGGCCGCGACGCAGGACTCGCGCAGGGGTGGGATGGGGCAGGCGCGGCCAGGTAGGTGTCCGGGTGGCCGTGACCGGGATGGCGATCTCGTGGGCCCGCCCGCCGGCCCATCCGAGAGCGGCCGGGTCGGGCTCCTCGACGAGGACTGCGTGCGTGCCCATGCGCAGGTGTTCGCGCAGCAGGACGCGGTGGCCGGGGTGGTCGAGGTCGAGTGGCAGGCCCTGGCTGTCGGCGGCCAGCAGCACGTGCCTCGGGACGCGGCGCCGTCCCGCCCACGAAGCGAGGGCTTGGTCCCATTGGTCCTGCGGGGCCCCGTAGGAGTGGAGTTCGGCTGCAGTGAGCCGCCAGGCGGCTGGGGAGAGGATGACGCGCCGGTGCCGCAGCCGTGGCCGGAATGGCAGGGCCTGGAGGGCACCCCAGTCGAAGCGCGTGACCTGCGCGGTCTGTGCTCGGGACAGCTCGGTGATGAGCCGGGCGAGCGGCGGGGTGTGGTGGCGGAGGTTCAGGGCGTGGGTGGCAGAGGCTTCGATCCGCACAGCGAGCGCCGGTGCTGCCAGGTACATGCGCCGTCCGTCGCAGCCCACCGCGAGATCGTCGGGGCCGAGGGTGCCGTCGGCCGTCGGGCGGTGCTCAGCGAGGCTGATGACCAGCTGACCGGTGGGCACGCTGCGGGCGACGTGCCCGGTCGCCGGGTCCAGCGGCGGGAAGGAGAGCTGGGCGGTGACGGCGTGCTCGTCCATCGTCGGCAGGTCCGTCAACAGCTCCGTGAACGCCGCTCGATCGCGGGATTCGAGGAGGTGGAGGAAGCGGCCGACGGAGACGCCGGCAGCCCTGGACGCCGAGACGACCTCCAGTCGGAACTCGCCCCGGTCGAGCGCTTCTTGGCTGGGGGCGTGGATGCGAGCGACGACTTCCAGGTGCGGTGTCAGACGGGGTTCGGTGGGGCCCAGGTCGAGTGCGGTCAACAGGCGCTCGTCGAGGACGACCTCGCGCGCGCTGTCGAGAGCGGCTTGTTGGGCGATCGTGGCCAGGATCCTGTCACGCTCGTCGTAGCGGGGCTTCTCGGCGGTCCGGGTGCCGGGATAGCCGTCTGGCCAGCCGATCCCGCTGTCGGCGACCACATCGAGCAGAGGTACCAGGGCGCCGCGGCCGTAGCGCTCGTAGAACCGCTGATGGTAGGAGCGCCATGCTGCGGTGCCGTTGGGCGCAGGGCTGAGCCGGGCGAGCAGGTGGGCTGCTCGTGCGGCCTCGTCGGCCACCGCGAGCGGGAGGACGAGGTCGGCGTCCAGCCGCAGGTCCACGGCGGTCGCGAGACGGCCGCCCCCGGCGGTGCCGGCGACGCGTAGGTCTGCCAAGGGCGCGGCAGCTTCGGCGACGTTGTCGGCGTCGGCGGCCTCCAGGGTGGCCAGCAGGTGTTGGAGCGGATCGGTATCGGTCGCCGGCGCGTGCAGATTGGTGATGAGCGCCTGCACGGCGATGAGCTCGGCGAGGAGACCGGACACATGCTCCGTGGCCGCGTTGGGGAACTCGGCCTGGACCTTGTCGGCCAGCTCCTGGAAACGAATCGGATGGCGGGCGGAGGCGATGGCGAAGGAAACGGGACGGGTGTGACGCACGGTTGTCTCGGCTGACGTCGTTCCGCCGCCGGGGCGTTCGAGCGGGCGATGGGGGACGACGAGACGGTCGCCACGCACCTGGACGGTGGTGTTCGCCGTCACGTCCAGACGGGCCAGCAGGGCGGGGCAGCGCTCCAACCGCTCGATCAACCGGGCCAGACGGGCGGTAGAGGCACGGGTGACGGCGTGATGCTCGTCGCCCCAACGCAGGTCGCAGGACGGTCCGAACGACGCCGCTTGCACCCCGGCGAAGTGACCGAACGGGGTCGGGCGCCCCGTCGCCCGGGCCAAGTAGCGGGCGGTGGACAGAGCAGCACGCCGCACGTCTCGCGATGAGGGCGAAGGGGAAGCCGTCAGCTGAGCAACGCGCCGGGCGAGAGCCGGACTGGCCAGGCCGAGGGATTGGGAGAGCAGCGTGTCCGCCCATACGGCGCGCAGCCACCGCATTCGGCGGTCGCTTGCTGAGGCACCGTCGCCGTCAAGGTCCGGCCACGCGGGAACCCGCAGATCGGGTCTGGCAACGGCGCGTACGAGCGCCACCTTCGCGGCGCGGTAGGGAGCCGTGGAAGCGGGAGGGCGCATGGGCGTGAACCTCGCAGTCGGAGACAGGACGGGACGGTGTGGCGGCCGGTGCCCAGGGACGCTGCTCCCGGGGCACCGGCCGGCCGGGTCAGTGCAGGCCGGTGGTGCAGGCGCCGCAGGTGCTGCCGCAGCCGTCGTCGGTGAGGACCTGCAGGCTCGCCGCGTCGGCGGTCTCGACGGTGCGGACGTCGAGGTCGAACTCGTCGCCCGCGGCGGGCGTGGTGGCCTTGGACTCGACCGTGATCTTCTGAGCCATGGGGCTTCTCCTTGTGATGGGTTTCCCTAGCGGGACCTGGAGCCGGGGCGCGGGTGCGCCTCGCGTCACCAGGAGACGGTGGGGCGGCAGTGCCGGGTATCGGTGTTCGGCTCTGTTGCGGTGGGGAGTCGGTCGCTCAGGCTTCCCGCAGGCCGGCTGTTCGGGCGCGCGGCAGTTGGGCACGACACAAGGAACCCCGGATCGAGACCGAGCGCGGAATGCGGTTCGCCCAGCGCGCGCAGTATCAGCCGCTCGCCCGAGAAGGCGGTGCGGCCGTGCAGCACACGGTGGTTGTCCAGCACGACACCCTGCCCGGGCGCGAGACGCAACCGCTGGGTGGTCCGGTCGAGGGCCTGGCGCAAGGCCGGCAGGTGCGCCTCGGACTCGGGCGAGAAGCGGGCGAAGTCGTCCTGCCGCAGCCGCAACCGCCAGCGGCCGCCTGGCAACTGCTGAAGGACCGGGGCGAAGTGGCCGCTCGATCCGCCGAAGAAGGCAGCCCGATCCGCGGCGAACGCCTCGATGACGGCTGGGCGGTGCGCAGCCAGCTCGGCGAGGACGGCTCGGCCGTCCACCAGCAGGCTCTCGCCGCCGGCGTCGCCGGCCCGCGCACACGCGAGCAGGAGCAGCCGGGGCGGCGCCGGGTGCTGTGCGCACTCGGTGTGCAGAGCCAGGGCTTCGCGGCCCAGCCCCGCGAAGCCTGGCCGTCCGTCGTGGCGGCCGGTGTCGCGGATCACGGTCAGACCGTCCGGGTCGGCATCCCGGTGCTGCCACAGCGAGGACATCAGCCGACCGGCCGTGCGGAGCACGTCGTCCCGCCCGCCCAGCCTGGCGAGCCGGAGCATCCCGTGTTCACGAAGCACCGCTGCCGCGTGCTCGCGCGCTTCTCCGTCCAGCATGCGCGCGGTGAACTCGTCGCCGCTGGTGCGGTTGAAATCGGAAGACGGCATCGTGGATCTCCCTCAGGGAACCGAGTGGGTGGGAGGCGACACACTCTCCACCGCCCTCCGCCAGGATGGGAAGTGACAGATTGTCAAACCGCGATCGCGTCGCATCGGGACGCCGCGCGAGCGCTCAACTGCTACCTTCGACGGGCCCGTGACCGCCTGCGCGCCCCGGAAGAAGCGATGACCGGACAGACAGAACAGCCCTACGTGCCGCCGACCTTCCCGATCTCCATCAAGGGCGTCGTGCTCGACCCGCAGCAACGGGTGCTGTTGCTGAAGAACGAGCGTCAGGAATGGGAACTGCCCGGTGGCAAGCTGGAGGGAACGGAGACGCCCGAGCAGCGGGTGATCACCGAGATCCTCGAAGAGAGCGGCTGGACGGCCACTGCCGGCCCGCTGCTCGACGTGTGGATGTACGAGCCGATCCCCGGCCGCCAGGTCTTCATCGTCACCTACGGCTGCACCGCCACCGACGCCCACCGGGCCCCGGTCGTCAGCCACGAGCACAAGGAAGCCGGCCTCTTCCACCGCGACGAGGTGCCCGGGCTGGTCATGCCACAGGGCTACAAGGACTCCATCGCCCGCTGGTACGAACAGCACGACCAGGCCTGACCCATGGCCGGGATCGACCCCTACGGCGGAATCCGCTGGCACTGGACGACACCGAGAGCCCAGGACATCCTGCGCCGCCGCGCCCTGCCCGAAATCCTCCAGCTCTACCGCGAACTCCACACCCTGCCGCAACAGGAGCTGGCGGACCTCCTCGGCTACTCCACCAGCTACGTCTCCCGCATCGAGACCGGCTCGCGCACCATCACCGACATCGGCGCCCTGCGCCACATCGCCGAACGCCTCGGCCTCCCGCCTCACTGCCTCGGCATCACCGACGACGCCGACGGAGACCACCAACTGCTGATCCAACTCGCCGACTCCGTGCTGCGCCTGGCCGAGGTCGCCCGCCAGGCCGGCCAAGCCACCACCGCGGTCGCCGAGCTGTGGCCGCTGGTCGCCCGCCTGGAAGCCCGAACCGCCGACGGCCACGCCGACCTCGACACCCTGCGCCTCCTCGCGAGCGCCCGTGTCGGCCTCGGCGTCGCGCTCGGTCACGTGCTCCCGGAAGAGCGCCTGGCCGCCGCAGCCCGTTGGACCGGCAAGGGACTCAGCGTCGCTCGACGTCTGGGTGATCCAGGCCTGCACGCCCACGCACTGCGCCACCACGGCAACGAACTTCGCAAGTCCGGCTTGCACCTCCGCGCACTGGAGAGGCTCGCGCAGGCACGCGACATCGCCCGTACCGCCACCGAACGCGCCGAGGCCAGCATGCTGCTCGCCCGTGCGGCCGGAGCCGCCGGGAACTCTGCCGTCTTCGACGCCGCTGTCGATGAGGGCCGCCGACTGCTGAACGATGTGACGCCTACCGCCCTGTTCTCCGAGTTCACACTCCACGAAGTCCGCCTTCGAGGTCTCATGGGCACCGGACGGGTCGCCGAAGCGGTCCAGCAGCTCGACCGGGCTCCGGCCACCGGTCTTGCAGCGACGTCCCAGTGGCGGATCATCGCGGCGATCACGGCCGGCGAAGTGCTGCTGCGGAAGGGAGACCCGACCGGCGCGGCGCAACAGCTCAGCGCCGCGGTCGACGGCGCCACCCTCCACCGCCTGCCGCACCAACTCCAGCGCGCTCTCCGGGCCGGCCGACGTCTGCCTGAAGTCAGGGAACAGGCGGACGGTGCCCTGGAACGGCTGAGAGCGGAGATAGCTGCCTGATGTCCACGGCGGCGGGGCAACGATGAACACGGCGGACCACATCCCTTGAGCTGGTGGGCGGCCCGCCTTGGGACGGACCCAAGGCGGGATCACTGACCGGAAGCGGCAGAGACCGGATGGCTCCCGGTTGCTGGTCCGGTCCACATGGGCACGCCCGGCTCTGGAGCCCGAGCGGATGCTGAGGAGACGAGCGTCACGCAGAACGTGAGGATCGCGGCTGCAGAAACGACTCGAAAGATCATTTGTTCTTCCTGGAACTGGGTGGAAGCAGTCGGGAACAGATGTCGGGCAGCAGCCGTGGCCCGCGAGGTGCCTCCGCGCTGGTGGTCACTCGGAGTGCGATCAGGCACGGATGGTGGGCAGGTCGGCGTGGACGACCTTGCCCCGGTGCCAGAGCTGCACGCCCCACTTGCCCTTCGTGAGCTTGTGGACCAGGTCGAGGCCGCGTCCGGACTCGGCGTCGGGACCGGCGTCGATCCGCACGGGCAGGGACGCCGACCCGTCGGAGACCAGCAGCCGCACGGTGTGGTCCGTCGGACGTCGAATGGCGACGATCATGTGTGTCTGACAACCGGTACCAACCGCGTTGGCAACCAACTCGGAGATGATCAACAGGGCGCCGTCGATCAGGTCGGGCAGCTCCCACTCGGTCAGCTTGACGCGGACCAGGTGACGGGCCGCTGCGGCCGACTGCGCGACGTACGGCAGGCGCACAGTCGCCGGTCCCGGAGGCGCGGGTGACGGCATCTCGGCGGTCTGTGTGGCGAGTTGCAGGGTGGTGGTCATCGCACGGTCCACGCGCGTCGCCCAGCGCCCGTCCGGGTCAGCATCCGGTGGTCCTGGGGTCGGTGCCGAGCCCGGCTGCGCGGCGCGGGGTGAACAGGCCGGCGGCCGAGGACGTGAGCTGTCGCCGTCGCCAGTGGTCGCCCGGGGAGCGGCGCGGCGGAATCGTGCCAGCCGGGGCAGCAGGGCGGGCGGCAACGGTGAGGAACGCGCCGCGCTCGCGCAGGACGGTCGCCAGGCGGTCGAAGGCGGCCGTGTGGTGGTTCGGGGTGGTCCCGGGGTCGTCATGGACCGTGCCGCGGGTCCACGTGACGACTCCGGCGACGATGTGCTCGGACAGCGCGTGGGTGACGGCCTGCCAACCGGGCCGAGAGACGAGGGGCTGCGCGGCGTCGACATCCACGGCGAGCAGCTCCACGGTCCACTGGCGAGTCTCGGCGAAGGCGCGGACGTGAGCTGCGAGGAGATCGGCGGCGGGTGCGTCTCCGGCGCAGAGATAGATCGCGACGGGAATGCACCCGGTCGGTCGTTGGTGGTCGCTGGTCATGCAGACCACTGTCACCGTCGCATCACCGTCAGTGAAGACTCGGGGCGTGGTAGCGACCGAAGTCGCGGAGGGCCGACTACCACGCTCCGTGGTACCGGTTGGGACGTCGTCGGCTGGGTGCCACGGACCGTGGTGGCGGCGTGTTCCCGCTACTTATCGGGGCACCACGCCCCGATGTGGTCCCTACCTGACGACCAGTGGGACGCCGGCGGCCTGCGCGGCACTGCGCGCCATCGACACCGACACGTCCGCGATCCGGTCCGTGATCACGCCGGGAAGCGCCTGGTGACGCACCCATGTCGGGGCCATCCGGCACGCTTCCTTCAGGGCTGCCGCGGCGGCCTCCCACTGCCGCGTCTCGGTGCGTGTCAGCGCTACGTCCAGGTGGAACCGCGCCCGGGTGGCCAAGGGCATCTCCGGGTGCAGACGGGTTGTCTGGATCAGCCGCACTGCGGCGGAGGTGTCGCCGAGTGCCATTGCCACCGACATGGCCTGCGTGGCCGCGTACGACGGCCCGAACGGCTGACCTTGGTCGCCTCGGGCATGTTCCCGGCCGAGCCGCGCAGCCACGGCGTGGGCCTGACTCAGGTAGTCGCGGGCGGTATCCGCCTTCGCGCCGCCCCGGGACGCGGCGACGGCCGCATTGGTGACGAGTTGCCCGTACACGCTGAGCCGGTCGGGGTCGCTGTCGGACATCCTCGGTTCCACCGTGGCCGCAGCGCGCTCCGCCACCTGCACGCCCTTGGCCGTGTGCCCGTCCCGGAGGCAGATCCACGACAGCGAGGCCATCAGGTGGGCCGACCGTAGGTCGTCGCCGATTCGCTCTGCGACGTTGCGGCCGTGGGTGATCGCCGTGTAGCCGAGGTCGCGGGCACCGAGGACGTTGGCCATGACGGCGGCGGTCTGGAAGGCGTCGGCCAGCACTCCGCCGGCGGCTTCGCGCCGGTCGGGCCCGGCAGCGTCGTAGAGGGCCCACGCCTCGGGTAGCAGCCGGGAGAGGATCGCACCGAGCTCCACGTACCGGGCGCTCCAGAACGCGGCGTCCGCCCGCCGCGCGGCGTCCCGCAGGTCGTCCAGGCTGCCGGGCTCGACGTCGGTGCCGATGCCGAGGCCGGTGTCGTGAACGGCCGCCGAAACCGCGCGGAGGGCGGCGCGTTCGTCCAGTTCCATGCCCCGTCGAGGAGACTGCTGACCGAGGATCACCGACACGTCCGTACCAAGGCCGACGGCCACCTTCAGCAGCGACGGCAGCGACAGGTTGCCGCCCTGCTCCAGCTTCCGGATCGTGCCGAGGGAAACCCCCGACTTCTCCGCCAGGGCCTCCTGCGTGACGGCTCTGCCGCGCAGGATCTTGACTCGCTCCGCCGTGGTGCGTTCTGCCCAGAGGGTCATGGGCTGACTCCGTCTCAGGTTGTGGCCTTCCCGGGACGGTACCCCCGCAGGGTGGGGGTACGGCGGAGAATGGTCACGCCCCGTGCGTCAGTTGACGTGCGGGGCGCGGCCGGCCGGAAGGTGACTCAGACGCGGGCACCGATGCCGAGCAGGGCCGCCACCCGGGCAGTGGTACTGGGCTCCCCGTCGGCGAGCACCGTCGTGATGCCGAGTGCTTCGGCAGGCGGGAGGTTCACCGGATGATCGTCGACGAACACGCACGCTTCACCGGGAAGCCCCATGCGGTCGAGCGTCAGCTGGTAGACCGCAGGGTCCGGCTTCGCGAGGCCCTCCCGCTCGGACACCACCGCCACGTCGAACAACTCCCACACCCCGCAGGCGGCGTACGGGTCGTACGGGTCCAGGCCGAAGCTGTTCGACAGCATCGCAACCACGTACCCGGCCTCGCGCGCAGCCTTTGCGAGCGCCACCATGTCGGCTGCCGGTCGGACGTCGGCCCACGCCCGGCCCATCAAGTTCTCGTGATCGCTCAGCCCGAGGTACGGTGCCGCCTGCCGGTTCCACTCCGCCTGGCTCAGGGCTCCCCGCTCAAGGTCGACGTACAGCTGCCTGACCACCGGATGCGTGTTCAGGGTGCGCCGCCACGCCTCGGGGTCGAGTCCCTGCCGGATACACCACTCCCGGTGCACCTGGAGCGCATCCGTGGTCAGAACCCCGGCGAAGTCCAGGATCAGGCCCCGATACGAGGACGGAGGCGCATCAGTGTCGCGTGACCCGGCCATCGTGGATCCCTTCTTGGTGCGTCGCTTTACCGCGAAGGTACCCGCCGCCGGACGCAGTGGGACAGCGCCCGGTGTTCCCTGATTCGTGGGGCATCGGGCCGTCGTTGGAGCACTCTCTGCGAACGCCTTCGCGCTCTGTCCGTTCGACCAGGTGGAATCGCCCGCTTCCCGCGAGCCAGTGGTTGGCCTACATCGCGGCTGGGAGGGGACGCGCGGTCAGCTCGCTGATGTACTTGGCCGCCTTGCTTGCTTCGGGCGGGTGTAGGGGCTGGTGGCCTGGTTGACCTGCGAGGACTTGCGGTGGACCGCCTTTTGGAGCGCGGGCTCCGCATCGACGGCTGACCGGTCGCACCCGCCGCACCCCCGCCGGCCGGTCCGGGGCGGGTTTGGGGTGCCCCGCACCGGTGGGTGTGTGGTGGGTCAGCCGAGGGCGAGGGCGCGGAGGCGGTCGGGGGCGCCGTTGAAGTAGTCCTGGTCGCCGGGGAGGGTGCCGGAGTCGGCGTATTGCCAGAAGGTCTGGTAGCTCCAGCCGTTCGGGAGGGTGCCGACGGTGGAGGCGTAGCGGGCGATCCAGAGGGGGTTGGTGGCGGCGAAGCCGGCGTAGTTGCCGGTGCACTGGGTCCACCAGTTGGTGGTGGTGTAGATGGTGGGGTAGCGGCCGGTGCGGGTGTGGACGGTGGTGCTGAAGTCGCGGATCCAGTTGACCATGGCGCTTTGGCTCAGGCCGTAGCAGGTGGCGCCGTAGGGGTTGTACTCGATGTCGAGGGCGGGTGGCAGGGTCTTGCCGTCGGCGGACCATCCGCCGCCGTGGTTCACGAAGTAGGTGGCCTGGGTGGCACCGGAGGAGGAGTTCGGCAGGGCGAAGTGGTAGGCGCCGCGGATCAGGCCGGCGTTGTAGGAGCCGTTGTACTGCTGGGCGAAGTACGGGTTGGTGTAGCCGGTGCCCTCGGTGGCCTTGACGTAGGCGAACTTGGCGCCGTTGGCCGCCACCGAGGACCAGCCGACGTTGCCCTGGTAGCTGGCGACGTCCAGGCCGGGGGTCTGGGTGGCGGCGAGGGAGGTGGTGGGCGCCGCGGTGCCGCGCCCCTCGTGGGCGGCGACGGTGGAGCCGGCGAAGTCGCGGTCGGGGTGGAAGGCGGCGGTGCCCTCGACGGTGGGGGCGGCGGCAGCGGGGGCGGGGTCGGCCGCGTAGGCCGGTGCGGCGACGCCGGCGGCCAGGGCGGTCGCGGCGGCGAGCGCGGCCAGGGCGGGCAGCCGGCGGGCGGTACGGCGGGTGGTACCGGTGGTGCGGGAGGCGGTGCGGGCGGAGCGGGAAGAGCGGGGCATGAACACTCCTCTGGTCCGGTGCGGGAAGGGCCCAAGTGGCCCGGAAAGGCCGGGTGTTGGTGCGGCCGTACCGCAGAGTAGCCATGTCCCCGCCAGTGCCGCCAGGCATCTTCGGCCCCACGGCGAACCCGCGGCACAGGTGCCGGATCGCCACCGCCGGCAACGCGCGTTGCCGGTCTTGCCGGTCCCGGCCCCGGGGCCGCCCGGGGCGCTGTGACACGATGCCCGCGTGCCGGCCGTCACGGGCGGCACCAGCACGGAGGAAAGGACCAGTCATGACCGACACCGCACCCGACACCGCCCGGCCCGTCGGGGAGCCCGCCTTCCGGCCCGCCACGCCCGCCGACGTCCCGGCCCTGGTCGAGCTGGTCGAGTCCGCCTACCGCGGTGACTCCAGCCGGGCCGGGTGGACCACCGAGGCCGACCTGCTGGCCGGCCGGCGGACCAATCCCGAGGCCGTCGCGGAGGCGGTCGGCCACCCCGAGGGGCTGGTGCTGCTCGCCGAGTGCGACGGCCGGCTGGTCGCCTGCTGCCAGTTGGAGCGGCGTGGCGAGCGGGCGTACTTCGGGATGTTCTCGGTGCGCCCCGGCCTGCAGGGCGGCGGGGTGGGCCGGGCCGTGCTGGCCGAGGCCGAGCGGCTGGCCGGCGAGGAGTGGGGCGTCGCCGCGATGGAGATGACGGTGATCGAGCAGCGCGCGGAGCTGATCGCCTGGTACGAGCGGCGCGGGTTCCGCCGCACCGGCGAGTTCAGCCCGTTCCCGTACGGCGACGAGCGCTTCGGCATCCCGCTGCGGCCGGACCTGCGCTTCGAGCACCTGGTCAAGGAGCTGAAGGCCTCCTGAGGCGTACGCGGGCGGGCGCTCGCGGGCGGGCCCGGTCGACGGGCCCGCCCGCGGTTCGGTTTCCGGGCCCGCTCGCGGTTGGGTCCAGGCTCGCCGGACCGGATCGCGGCAGGTGATGCGGCGTCAAGTCGCCCACCTGGGGCGATGCGGAGATGTCATACCTCGTTCATGATTGGTCTAGGCCAATGTGAGAGGCTGGGCGCGAACGGCCACGTACCGTCCGATGCCCAGGGGGGCCACTTCCGCATGCCCGTACTCCATGGCACCGCCATGCCCGCACCCGACGCCGGTCCGCGCCGGAAACCCGCGGACCCCGACCTGCGCCTGCCCGCCCCGCCCGACGACGAGGAGCTCTACTGGTACTTCGGCCCGCAGCGCCGCTGGGTGCTGCTCTGCGCCACCCTCTCCTACGCGGGAGCCACCGCCACGCTCGGCCTGTTCGCCCTCAGCAAGCCGCTGCTCTGGCCGTTCCTCGTGCTCACCGTGCTCAACGCGGCCACCTGGCTGCTCTCGCTCACCGACGGCCAGCGCGCCCGCCGCTTCACCCGCGACTCGCACGACCTGCTGATGCGCGCCTGGCAGCCCGCCCGTCACCCGAGCGTGGACCTGCTGCTGCCCACCGCCGGCGAACCGCTGGCCGTCCTCGACAACGCCTACCGGTACACCGCCGCCGTCCGCTGGCCCGGCGAACTGACCGTCCTCGTCCTCGACGACGCCGACCGCCCCGAGGTCCGCCGACTCGCCGAGTCCTACGGCTTCGAGTACCGGGCCCGCCCCGACCGGGGCCGCTTCAAGAAGGCCGGCAACCTCAACCACGGCCTGGCCGAGGGCACCGGCGAGATCGTCGCCGTCCTGGACGCCGACTTCTGCCCCCGCCCCGACTTCCTGCACCACCTGGTGCCCTACCTCGACAACCCCGGGGTCGGCATCGTGCAGAGCCCGCAGTGCTTCGACACCGACGCGGACATGTCCTGGCTCGAACGCGCCGCCGGAGCCACCCAGGAGATCTTCTACCGCTGGATCCAGCCCTCCCGGGACGCACAGGACGGCACCGTCTGCTGCGGCACCAACGCGCTCTACCGCCGCGCCGCGCTGCAGCGGATCGGCGGCTTCGCCGAGATCGACCACAGCGAGGACCTCTACACCGGCCTCGCCCTCGCCCGCGCCGGCTGGTCCACCCGCTACGTGCCCGCACTGGTCGCCAAGGGCATGTCGCCCACCGGCCTGCCCGCCTTCATCAGCCAGCAGTACCGCTGGTGCCTCGGCTCCCTGGCCCTCGTCCGCGACCCGGACTTCCGCCGCGGACCGCTGCCGAAGTCCGCCCGGCTCTGCTTCTGGAACGGCATCCTCGGCTATCTCACCAGCGCGGTGAACGTCTTCGCCGTGCCGCTGCCCGCCCTGATCATGCTGTTCTTCCGGCCCGAGGAGATCGCACCCTGGCAGGTGCTGCCGTTCCTGCCGCCGATCTGGGTCGCCCTCGTGCTGCTGCCCGCGATGTCCCGCACCCGGTGGCGCTTCGAGGTCACCCGGGTCCAACTCCTCGGCGGGCTCTGCCACGTGGTCGCCATCGCGCACGCGCTGCGCCGCCGCTCCGCCGACTGGGTGCCCACCGGCGCCGTGTCGGGCGGCAGTTCACTCGCCCGTACGGTCGCCCGGATCGGGGTCGGCTGGCTCGGGTTCGTCGTCCTCGCCGGCGCCGCCGGACTCGTCCGGGCCGCGCTGCTGCACGGCTGGCGGCCGTACTGGGCGCTCGCCGCACTGCTCGCGCTCACCGCGTACACCATGATTCCGCTGATCAGGGCCCTGTGGCCGCTGCTGAACGGGTCGAACGGCGGCAAGGACGCCGCCGTCGGCGAGGTCGCCGCGCCCGTACGGAGCCGCTCCGACCTCGGGTTCGGGCGCGCCGATGCCGTCGCCGTCACGGCCGTGCTGCTGCTCTGCGGGCTGCTGGCGTCCGGCTGGGCGGACCCGCTGCTGTTCTGACGATCAGTCAACTCTTCTTCACGGTAACGAACTTCCCCGCGCGTCGCCCCACCGGCGCGGACTCCGCCCGGCCGCCCCATCGGCCCGGCGGGCCCGACCACCGCTGCCACCCTGCCAAGGAGCGCCGCCGTGCCCACGGCCGTACCACCGTCGTCCGCACCTGCCCCTGTTCCCGTTCCCGGGCCCGCCGACCTGCTTCCCGAGGTCGTCCGGGTGGGCCGGGAGCCCGCCGCCTCAAGGAGTGCCGCCGTCGCCGACCGCGGGCAACCCCGCGGGCGCGCCGCCTTCCGCCCCGACATCGAGGGCCTGCGCGGCATCGCCGTGCTGTCCGTCCTCGCCTTCCACGCCGCCGTACCCGGCCTGACCGGCGGCTACGTCGGCGTCGACGTCTTCTTCGTCATCTCCGGCTTCCTGATCACCGGCCTGCTGGTCGGCCGGCCGCTCGGCCTGTGGGACTTCGCCGCCCGCCGCGCCCGGCGCATCCTGCCCGCCGCCGCCACCGTGCTGGTCGCCACCGCCGCGGCCGGCGGCGCCCTGCTCGACCCGCTGCGCGGCACCGACCTCGCCCGCGACCTGATCGCCGCCGCCGGACAGTTCGCCAACTGGCGCTTCGTCGGTCAACAGACCGACTACCTGGCCGCCGAACGCGACCCCAGCCCGCTGCAGCACTTCTGGTCGCTCGGCGTGGAGAACCAGTTCTACCTGCTCTGGGGCGTCCTGCTGCTCGGCCTCGCCCGCTACCTGCACGGCCGCCGCCGCACCCTCGCGATCGCCCTCGCGACGGCCGGCACCGGCGGCGTCTCGCTGGTGCTGTGCCTGCGCTGGACCCACACCTCGGCGCCGCTCGCCTACTTCTCCACCGGCAGCCGGCTCTGGGAGTTCGCGGCCGGCGCCGGCGCGGCGCTGCTCGGCGGCGCGCTCGCCACCCGCGGCGAGCGGCGGTCGGTGCGGTGGTCACTGCGGCTGCTCGGCTGGCTCGGGCTGGCGGCCGTCGCCGCACCGGTCCTCCTGTACGACCGCAGCACGCCGTTCCCCGGCTCGGCCGCGCTGCTGCCCGTCCTCGGCACCGCCGCCGTGCTGCTCGCCGGCCACGGCCCGCTGCGCGCCCCCGACGCCGGCCGACTGCTCGCCGCCCGCCCGCTGCGCGCCGCCGGTCGCCTCTCCTACGCCTGGTACCTCTGGCACTGGCCGGTGCTGACCATCGCCCAGGCCCGGTACGGCGCGCTGCCCTGGACGACCCTGGCCGCGCTCACCGCCGCCAGCGCGCTGCCGGCCTGGCTCACCCTGCGCCTGGTCGAACAGCCGCTGCGGTACGGCAGCAGCCCGGCGCCCCGGCGCGGGCTCGCGGTCGGCGCCAGCGCCCTCGTCATCCCGCTGATCGCCGCGCTCACCCTCGGCGGCGGCACCGTCCGCGCCCTCGGCGGGACCGCCGACGCCCCGGCCGCCGCCCCCGCCGGAGCCGCCGACGGCCCGGGCCTGCTCGCCCCCGGCACCCGGGTGCTCACCCTCACCCCCTCGCTGGCCCGCGCGCGGGAGGACTTCCCGCCCGGCAAGGGCTGCGAGATCCCGCTCAACGCCGACAGCAGCCCGCGCTGCCTCTTCGGCACTGAGGACAGCCCCGACCGGATCGTGCTGCTCGGCGACTCGCACGCCGGCCAGTGGATCTCCGCCGCCCTCGCCGTCGCCGAACAGCGGCACTGGGCGCTGGAGGTGCTGGTCAAGCCGGGCTGCCCGCTGGCCACCCTCACGGTGCGCAACAACGTGCTCGGCCGCACCTTCGACGAATGCGACCGCTGGCGCGAGAACACCCTCACCCGGCTCACCTCCGGGCCCAAGCCGCGCCTGGTCCTGATGGCCGGACTCAACCGCTACGGCAGCCAGGAGGAGCGCACCGAGGGCTGGACCCGCACCCTCGACCGCCTCACCGCGCTCGGCGCCCCGCTCGCCTACCTCGGCGACACCCCGATGCCGGGCAAGGACATTCCGACCTGCCTGGCCGCCTCCGACGGGCGCTCGGACGCCTGCTTCTTCCCCCGCGACACCGCCTTCGAGCCGGACCCGCTGCTCGACGGCGGGCTCGCCGCCCGGTACGGCGTCCGGACCCTGGACCTCGGCCCGCTGCTCTGCCCCGGCACCGGGCCCTCCTGCCCGGCGGTGCTGGAGGGCGTGGTGCTGTACCGGGACACCGGGCACATCACCGACACCCTGGCGCGGGTGCTGGCGCCGCGGCTGGACCGTGGCCTGCTCGGGACGGTCGGGGCTCCGGGGGCGTCGGTCGGGGCGCCGGGGGCACCAGCCGGGGCGCCGGGGACGTCGGCGGGTACCGGCGGCCCGGCGGCTCGGCCTTGAGCGCTGCGCCCGGGCAGCTCAGCCGTAGACGCTGCGGCAGAGGCGGGCCTGCTCCGAGCCGGCCGGCCAGCGACCGACGCGTTCGGCCTGGTCACAGATGCTGCCCGGGCCGGCGCTCGGCACCGACCCGCCCGACCCCGGCCCCGCCTGCGCGCCCGGCGTGGCCCGGGCCGGGGCGGTGGCCCGCGGGCTGTGGCCGGGCTTCGGGCGCGGGCTCCCCGACGCGCGCTGGGCGTCCGCGGCCCCGGGATCGGCCGCCGTCGCGGGTGTCGCCGCCCCGGCGGCCCCGGTCACCGCACCCATCGCGCCGACCCCCGGGACCGGGGCCGGGAGCGGCGAGGGCGCCGGCGTGGCGGGCGGCGGGGACACCGGCAGGTGCGAGCCCGCACCCGAGGCGGACGGCGAGGCCCCCGGCAGCGCCACCGTCCGCACCTCGTCGCCCGACCCCGGCCCGCACATCACCAGGACCGAGGCCAGCACGGCACCCGTCCCGACCGCCGCGACCGCCCACGCCTTGCGCGAGCGGTGCCTCGGCGGAGCGGGAACGGGCACCGGCGGCAGGGGACTCGTGGGGACCGGCGGAGGCTGCCACGCGTCCTGCGGCCACTGCCACTGCCCTCCGGTGGGCTGCCCAGTCATGTGCTCGTCCTTCCAGCGGCCCCCCGTCGTACCTTTCCGTGCTCAACGAGCGCGCCGACGCCGGGACATGACCCGGAAGAGGGGTCTGAACGGGCGTTGATTGCCGCCGCGCCACATGCTTGGGGTCATGGAGACCAACAGCACGACCGCACCCCTGGTCGAGGTGGCCGAGTTCCGGACCGACAGCCGCTACCGCCTCGTCCACTTCGAGGGCCACGGCTGGGAGCCGCTCGCGCCGGAGGAGTTCGAGCCACGCGTCCACCAGCTCTTTCCGGACCTCGACCCGCGCGACCCGCAGCGCGTCCACTGGGCCGACCGCCCCTGGGAGTGGCCCGCCTGGCACCCCGGCGAGGCCTGAGCGGTCTCCGTACGGCGGTCACGCTCCGCGCGGTGGCCGGGACTTCGTTACGCTGAGCGGGTGAGTGTGGATCACTTCTGGTGCCGCTTGCCGGAGCAGGCCGTGGACAGCTGTTCGCCCGCGGAACTCGGCGAGCTCGTCCCCCGGGACCCCGACGTCCGGTACGACCGGCTGGCCGCCGCCGGGCTCGCCCTCGGGGTCCGGCGCACCGCCGTCCTGATGGAACTCGCACTCACCGAGAACGGCCTGCACCCCGACCCCGCCGCCCGGCTCCCCGTCTACGGCGGCGGGCCGCGCGAGCCCGGCACCGGGATGCCCGTGCTGCGCCCCGACCAGGTCGCGGCCGCCTCCGCGTTCCTGCGGGACTCCGCGCTCGGCGAGCTCGTCCGTCAGCAGGACAGCGTGCTCGCCCGGACGGCCGCGCACTTGGGCTACCCGGCGCCGTGGTCCGAGTCGGTGGCCGCCCGGGTCGTCAACGACCTGCGCGACCTGCGGGACTTCTTCGCCGGTGCGGCGGCCGCCGGCGACGCGGTGATCGTCCGGGAGGCGGAATGAACGACGGGCCGGTGAATGCGGCGAGGGCGGTGGGCGCGGGAGGCGCGATGGGTGCGGTGGGTGCGGCGGGAACGGCCGGGTACGGGGAAGCGGCCGAGCAACTCGCGGTCCAGTACGAGAGCGTGAGCTTCGCCGAGGTCCACCGCGAACTGCTGCACCTCTACCCGCCGCCACCCGCCGCCGTCCTCGACATCGGCGCGGGCACCGGCCGTGACGCCGCGGCCCTCGCCGCCCTCGGGCACCGGGTGGTGGCCGTCGAGCCGACCCCCGAACTCCGCGCCGTCGGCGAGCGCCTGCACGCGGGCGCCGGCATCCGGTGGGTCGCGGACGCGCTGCCCGGACTGCCCGGACTCGCCGCCGAGGACGAGCGCTACGACCTCGTCCTGCTCACCGCCGTCTGGATGCACCTCGCCCCCGAGGAGCGCCCACCCGCCATGGACGCCCTCACCGCTCTCCTCGCGCCCGGCGGCCGCCTGGCCCTCACCCTCCGCCACGGCCCCGTCCCGCCCGACCGCCGGATGTTCGACCTGCCGCCCGAGCCCACCGTCGCCCTCGCCGCCGAGCGCGGCCTGCGTCTGCTCCACCGCACCGCCCGGCCCGACCTGCACGGGCGGGCCGGGGTGCACTGGTCGTTGCTGGTGTTCGAGCGGTAGGCAGCCGGGGCCGGTGGTGGGTGCGCGAGAAGTCGGTGTCGTCGACTTCTTGTGCTCCCAGTGGCCGCTCCACGGCGCGGCCCGGTCCTGGTGCGGGGGCGCGCGTGGGAAGTCGGCCGGCTCGACTTCCCACGCGGGCGGCGGTGCACGTGCCGGCGGCGTGCACGTACGAGTCCTGCGAGCCGGGCCGCGTGAGCGCCCGGGACGTTCCGGGCGGGGGTGGGGAGACGGGGCCCTACCGGGCGCCGAAGTCCTCCTCGACCAGCCGGGTGGCCCACCGGGTCAGGGCGGGGGCGAGGGGCGGGTGGGCGAGGCCCGCGGCGGTGGCGAGGCGGTCGGCGGAGGCGGTGTCGTAGAGGTCCTCGGAGAGGAAGGTGAGGGTCTCCGGGTCGGTGCCGGTGAGGGCGCGGGGGAGGCGGCGGACGAGGGGGACGGGGATCAGGGCGCGGGGCGGACGGACGCCGAGGTGGGTGGCGAGCAGGGCGATCAGATCGGGCAGGTGGGGGGTTTCGGGGTCGAGGACGGTGTGGGCCCGGACGGGCCCGTGGTCGTGGTCGGGTATGGCACCCAGGAAGCGGGCCAGGTGGTCGACGGTGACGACGGGCAGGAAGGTGCGGCGGGTGCCGGGCAGCAGGGGGAGGCGGCCGCGGTGGAGCAGGCGGACCAGCTGGGCCGGGCCGAGGTACTGCCCGGCCTCGCCGGTCCGCGAGTGGCCGATGACGCTGCTCGGGTTGACGGTGGTGAGCGGTACGCCGAGACGGGGCGCGGTGACCCGGACGGCGGCGTCGCCGAGCTGCTTGGAGGCCTCGTACGCGCCGAGGCGGCGGTAGAGCGCGGCCGTGGTGTGCTCCGCGAGCGGGTACTGCGGGTCCGGGTCGCGGCCGACGCGGTAGCCGGAGAGGTGGACCAGGCGGCGCAGCCCGGGGCGGGTGGCGCACCACCGCAGCGCGTGCAGGGCGCCGTGCACGTTGGGGGGTTCGGCCTGGGCGCGGGTGAGGCCGAAGTCGTAGCGGGCGGCGAGGTTGTGGACGTCGCGGACCTCGGCGAGCCGGGCGTCGTCCTCGGGGGAGAGGCCGAGGCCGGGGCGGGTGAGGTCGGCGGTGACGGTGGTCAGGGCGGTGTCGTCGGCGTCGTGCTCGCGCAGCCAGTGGCGGAGGGCGAGTGCGCGGTCGGTGTCGCGGACGGCGACGGCCACGGGTTCGCCGCGGGTGAGGAGTTCGAGGGCCAGCCAGCGGCCGAGGAAGCCGGTGGCGCCGAGGACGAGCGTGCGGGGCGGCGGGGCGGACGTCATGCTGCGCTCCAGGAGTCAGGAATTCAGTAGACCGGTCTGCATATTTTTCGGGCCTGCGGAGGTGGGCCGGCGGGCCAGCCGGGCCCCCCAAGCGTGATCGGCGCCGTGGGCGGGGCCCCCCCCCCCCCCGCTGACCGCGGGCGCGGCCGCCACCCCAGG
>NZ_JBIWNL010000020.1:0-26362 GCF_044767225.1 Kitasatospora sp. NPDC101447 | reverse complement strand
CCGGACTTGTTTATTTTTTTCCTTCCCCGGGTTTTTTTTTTTTGGGGGGCGGGGGGGGGGCCCCCGCGCCCCGGCCGCCCCACCTCCGGCTTACGCGTCGCGGTGGCCGGCCCCGCCGCGCCCGCTGTTCCCGGCGGGCCTGCCGAGCAGCTGTCGGACGGCGTACCGGGCGTGGTCCAGTGGTTCGCGGCTGCGCCGGACGGAAGCGAGCAGGACGGCGCCCTCCAGCAGGGCGAGCACCTGGCCCGCGGCGGTCTCGGCCTCGGCCGCGCCGAAGCCCTCGGCCTCCAGCCGGCCGGCGAGCACCTGCTGCCAGCTCCCGTACACCTCGGCGCAGACGGTCCGCAGCGGCTCGTTGGTGCCCGCCGTCTCCAGGGCGACGGTCGCGATCGGGCAGCCACTGGTGTAGTCGGACTCCGCCAGGCGTCCGGCGAAGGCCTCGACCAGCCGTTCCGCGAGGGCGGCGGTGTCGGCGCCCTCGGCGGCGAGCGCGGCGAGCAGCGCCTCGACCTCCTGGCCGGCCTCGGTGAGCGCGGCCGCCACCAACTGGTCCTTGCCGCCGGGGAAGTGGAAGTAGAGCGAGCCGCGCGGCGCGCCGGTGGCGGCCACGATCCGGTTCAGACCCGTCCCGAAGTAGCCCTGCGCTTCGATCAGTTCCCTGGTGCCGGCGATCAGCCGGGCCCGGGTCTCCTCGCCCTTGACTCCCATGCCGCGATAGTAGACCGGTCTGCATATTCTGTCGACGCCGGGTTGACGGAACGTCAGTGACGCTTCCCGGGCACGTCAGCAGCGAACCGCCGGCGGGTACCCGGTCCAGCGCAGCTCCTCGGGCAGGTGGCTCTGGTCGTTCAGCAGCAGGACGGCGGGCGGCCGGCCGGGCGCGTAACGCAGCACGGTCAAGCCCGCGTTGGCGGCGTTGACGCCGAGCCAGCGCCAGTCCGGGGCGTCCAGGGCGTGCCGAACCAGCCAGCCGACCAGGAAGGCGTGGGTGACGACCAGCTCGTGCCGCTCCTCGCCGCCTGCCACCGGCCCGGTGAACCGCTCGACCGCCCGCTGCGCCAGCACCGCCCCGCTCCTGGCCTCCTCCGCCGTGGTGCCCGCGAGGAAGTCCAGGAGGAACTCCGCGCTGTCCTCGGGCAGTTCGGACCGCTCCGGCAGGTGGGGGACGAAGTCCCCGGCCTCCTCGCACACCACCGGCGCCACGCCGTCCCGTTGCAGCTGCTCGGCGACCAGCCGCGCGGTCTGGGTGGCCCGGGGCAGTGGCCCGTGGTGCAGCGCCGTGATCGGCCGGCCCGCGAGCCGGCGGCCCAGCAGCTCGGCCTGCCGGCGCCCGGCGTCGGTGAGGCCGCTGTCGTCCGCGTGCGAGGCTTCGCCGTGACGGGCCAGGTAGAGGTAGCGGGTGGCGAGGTCGGTCATGCTTCGGAACTCCTCGACGGTCGGCGGATCGTGTCGTCCCGAAGCGACGCGCGACGCGCGCCACCGGTTCCGCCGCTCCCGGGTGCCCGGCCGGTGGGCCCCGCCGGGCGTGCGCCGCGGGCCCGCTGCGCACGCGGGTCCGTGCTCAGCGGCTCGGTGCTCAGCCGGTGGCGGCCTCCGCGGTGTGGGCCCCGTCCAGCAGGGCCAGCTCCTCGTCCGACAACCGCAGCGCGCCGGCCGCGATGTTGTCCTCCAGGTGCGCCACGTCGCCCGTGCCCGGGATGGCCAGGACGTGCGGGCCGCGGTGCAGGGTCCAGGCCAGGCGGACCTGCGCGGTGCTCACCCCGCGCGCCTCGGCCACCGCCCGTACCTGGGCCGGCTCGGTCTCGCGGGCGCCGTGCTGCCGTCCGGCGCCGGCGATCGCGTAGAAGGGGACGAAGGCGACGCCCTGCTCGCCGCAGAGCCGCAGCATGTCGTCCTGCCGGGACCACCCGCCGATGCCGTACGGGTTCTGCACGCACACCACGGGCGCGATGGTCTGCGCCTCGGCGAGCTGGTGCGGGTGGACGTTGGACAGGCCGAGGTGGCGGATCAGCCCGGCCTGCCGCAACTCGGCCAGCGCGCCGAAGCGTTCGGCCACCGAGTCGGTGCCGACGATCCGCAGGTTGACCACGTCGAGGTGGTCGCGGCCGAGCTGGCGCAGGTTCTGCTCGACCTGGGCGCGCAGCCGCTCGGGGGTGCGGGCGTGCTCCGCCCACGCGCCGTCGGGGTTGCGGCCCGAGCCGACCTTGGTGGCGATCACCAGGCCGTCCCGGTACGGGGCGAGCGCCCGGTTGATCAGCTCGTTCGCGGAGCGCAGCGGGGAGAAGTAGAAGTCGGCGGTGTCGATGTGGTCGACCCCGAGCTCGACCGCGCGGCGCAGCACCCGCAGGGCCTGGTCGCGGTCGCGCGGCACGGCGTGCGGGACGAGTGCGGGGCCGGTCTGCGGCAGGCGCATCGCGCCGAAGCCGATGCGGTGGACGACGAGGTCGCCGAGGGTCCAGGTGCCGGAGGCGGCGGTGGTCACGGGGGCGGTGGGGGTGGTCGGGAGGGTCTCCGTAGTCATGTCCGTCATGATCGCCACGGCGCTATCCTGACCGCCAAAGATTCGAACATGCCTGAATCCACGGGGGTGGGGGCTTGGCGGCCGAGCTGCTGTTCACGGCGGGCGACCTGGCGCGGATGCGCTTCGCGGTCTCACCGATGTGGGAGGTCGGCCCGAGCCTGCGGCTGCTCGGCTCGGGGCTCGCCCACGCCGTCCACCGCCCGTGGGTGGAGCAGGTGCGGCCCCGGCTGGCGGCGCTCGGCCCGGCGTACGCGCTGCTCGCCGAGCTGGTCCCGCCCGCCGGGTACGTGCCGGACTTCATCAACCCGGTGCCCGCCGGCCCCGCCCCGACGCTGGCGCAGGAGCTGGCGGCGATCCGGGCCACCCCGGCCGAGCAGGTCCGCCGCGACCTCGACCGGCTGCGGGACGACCGGGGCGGCCGGCTCGGGCCCCGGCTGCGCGCGCTGCACGGCGACCCGGCGGGCGGGCTGGGCCGGCTCACCGAGGCGGTCGAGGCGTACTGGGAGCTGGCGCTCGCCCCGTACTGGGTGCGGATCCGCGCCGTCCTGGACGCGGACGTGCTGCACCGCGCCCGGCAGGCCGCCGAGCACGGCGCGGCGCGGGTGCTGAACGACCTGCACGCCGAACTCCGGTGGACGGAGGACACCCTGCGGCTGCGCCACCGCACCCGCCCGCTGCCGGGCCGGACGGCCGGGGCGGGCCTGCTGCTGATCCCGTCCGCCTTCACCGGCCCGTCCCTCTACACCCGCCTCGCCCCGCCGGACCCGCTGCAGCTCGCCTACCCGGCGCGCGGCACCGGCACGCTGTGGGCGACCGCCGCGGCGGCCGGCACCGGGGCGCTGGCCGCCGTCCTCGGCCGCTCCCGCACCCGGCTGCTGACGGAGCTGGCGGCCCCGGCGTCCACGACCGAGCTCGCGCGGCGCACCGGGCTCTCGCCGTCGGCGGTGTCGCAGTACCTGACGGCCCTGCGGGACGCCCGGCTGGTGAGCGCCCACCGGGCCGGGCGGTCGGTGCTGTACGCGCGGACCGCGTCGGCGGAGGCCTTGCTGGCGCCGCTGGCGGAGGGCTGATGATCGGTTCCTCCGCCTACCGTAATGTCATCCCACTTCCCGGATGTCGGCGGCCGGATCCGCCCCGACGCCCGTAGCGTGCGGGCATGACACCCATGCGGCAGCACCAGCACCCCCGCCGTCGCCGGACCGGCCCTGTGGTCGCGCTGCTCGGGGCCGCCCTCGGCGCCGTGGCGCTCACCGGGGCACCCCTGCCGCCGTCCGCCCCGGTGGCCGACACCCCGCTGCGCCCGGGCGGCGCGCCGCCGACCGTGTACGCGCACCGCGGCGCCTCCTCCGCCGCCCCCGAGAACACCCTGGTCTCCGACGAGGTGGCCCGCCGGGCCGGCGCCGAGTGGATCGAGGACGACGTCCAGCCCAGCCGGGACGGCGTCCCGTACGTGCTGCACGACGACACCGTGGACCGCACCACCGACGGCACCGGCCGCATCCGCGACCTGACCGCCGCACAGCTGGACGCCCTGGACGCCGGCTCCTGGTTCGCCCCGTCGTACGCCGGCACCCGGCTGCCGACGCTGGCCGCCCAACTGGAGGACCTGCGCACCCGCGGCGGCAGGCTGCTGCTGGAGATCAAGGGGCCGCACACCCGGGAGGAGGTCGCCCGGATCGTGCGGGAGGTGCGCGACCACGGCATGACCGACCGGGTCCTCGTCCAGAGCTTCGAGGTGGACGCGCTGCGCCTCACCCGCGAACTGGCCCCCGAGCTGCCGCTCGCCCTGCTCCGCTCCACCCTGGACGCCGACCCGGTCGCCACCGCCCGCGACCTCCGGCTGGCCGCCTACAACCCCTCGGACGACGCGCTCTCCGCGCGCCCCGGCGTGGTCCGGGAACTGCACGCCGCCGGGGTCGCCGTCAACGTCTGGACGGTCGACCGGCCCGACCGCTGGAAGGCCCTCACGGCCGCCGGGGTGGACGGCATCATCACCAACCGCCCGGCGGAGCTGGCCGGTTGGAGGTCCGGCGCCGCCGCCGGCTAGGCCACCCGGCGTGGCGGAGGGCACCGCGAGAGCGGGCGCCGGAGCAGGCGCGGGAGACGGCGCGGGGAGCGGGCACCGGTTCCGTCCGTGAGGCCACCGGCTCCTGAGGCCGTCGGCCCCTGAGGCCGCCTACGACCGGCTGAAGCCCCCGAACGCGGCCGGCTCGGCCGGGCGGTAGCTGAGCAGCGCCGCGCCCGACGCGGTGATCCGGGAGGCGGTGAGCGCGAAGGCGGTCGGCGGCCCGCCCTCCGGGAACAGCCGGATGCCCGCGCCGAGCGCCACCGGGGCGACCACCAGGTGGTACTCGTCGATCAGGCCGTGGCCCATCAGCGTGCGCGCCAGGGCACCGCTGCCGTGGATCTGCAGTTCGCCGTCACCGTCGAGGCGCTCCTTGAGCCGGGCGACCTCGGCCGGGACGTCCCCGCCGAGCAGCGTGGTGTTCGCCCAGCGGGGATCGGTGAGGGTGTGGGTGGCGACGTACTTGGGCAGGCCGTTCAGCTTGGCGGCCACCCCGTCGGCCGGATCGGTCACCCCGGGCCAGTAGGAGGCGTAGATCTCGTACGTCCGCCGCCCGAGCAGGAAGGCCTGCGGGCGTTCGAACACCTCGTCGACGAACCGGTCCGTGTCGGCGTCCAGGAAGGGCGCCAGCCACCCGCCGTGCGGGAACCCCCCGGCGCGGTCCTCCTCGGGGCTGCCGGGGGCCTGCATCACGCCGTCGAGGGTGACGAAGGTGGTGAGGGTGAGTCTGGCCATCGCGGGTCTCCTCGGTTCCGGTGCCGGTGAATCCCCCTCCGCGGGCCAATCTGACAGACCGGCGGGCCGCAGCCGGACTCGGCGCGCCGGGTGGGCGGGGCGCTCTGCCAGAGTGCGGGTATGACGATTGCGACCCTTCGCTGCGCCGTCCTGGACGACTTCCAGGGCGTCGCCACCAGCTTCGCCGACTGGTCCCCGGTCACCGACCGGGTGGCGGTGACGGCCTTCAAGATGCACTTCCGCACGGAGAAGGAACTGGCCGACGCACTGGCGGACTTCGACATCGTGGTCACCCTGCGCGAGCGGGTGCCCTTCCCGGCCTCGCTGTTCGCCCGGCTGCCGAAGCTCAGGCTGCTGGTCGCCACCGGCATGCGGAACTCGGTGATCGACCTCGCGGCCGCCGAGGCGCACGGCGTGACGGTCTGCGGCACGGCCAGCTCCGGCACCCCGCCGGTCGAGCTGACCTGGGCGCTGCTGCTCGGACTCGCCCGCGGCATCGTGGCGGAGAACACCGCGCTGCGCGAGTGCGGCCCCTGGCAGAGCACCGTCGGCGCCGACCTGCACGGACGGGTGCTCGGCGTGCTCGGCCTCGGCCGGATCGGCAGCGCGGTCGCCCGGGTCGGGCTCGCCTTCGGCATGGACGTCGTCGCCTGGAGCCGGAACCTGACCGACGAGCGCGCCGCCGAGGCGGGCGTGCGCCGGGCGGCGACCAAGGAGGAACTGCTGAGCGGCAGCGACTTCGTCACGGTCCACCTCGCGTCGAACGAGGGCACCCGGGGGCTCGTCGGCGCGGCCGAACTCGCGCTGATGAAGCCCGGGGCCTACCTGGTCAACACCTCCCGGGCGGCCGTCGTCGACCAGGACGCGCTGCTCGCCGCACTCACCGGGGGCACGATCGCGGGCGCCGCGGTGGACGTCTTCGACACCGAGCCGCTGCCCGCCGACCACCCGATGCGCAGTGCGCCCCGGCTGCTGGCCACCCCGCACCTGGGGTACGTCTCGCAGGACAACTACCGGCGCTACTACCGTGAGGCGGTGGAGGACATCGCGGCCTTCCTGGCGGGCGAACCGATCCGCCGGCTGGGCTGACGCCTCTGACACCTCTGACACCTCTGACGCCTCCGCAGCCTCCGCCGCCCGCAACGCCCCGGGCCGCATACTGACCGCATGGGTGACGGCACGGCGGACCGCACGGGCGACGGCACGACGGGCGACGACACGACGGTGGGCGGCGGTGTTCCGGCTACCGGCCGGCGCGGGGTGCTGCGGGCGGGCGCGGCGGCACTGGTCCTGGGCGCGGTGGCGGGCTGTACGAGCGGGAGCAAGCCGCCGGCGACGGGGCCGGGTCCGGGCACGCCGACGCCCGGGACAGCGACCGGAACACCGCCCGGTGCGGGGACGCCCACGGCCACACCGGCGCCGACCGCCGTCGCCACCCCGCTGCCGCAGCCGCCGCTGTGGCAGCCCGGCCCGTCCGAGATCCAGCCCGACGTGAAGCGCCGTGCCGTCGAACTGGTCGCCGCGCTGGGCGCCTGGCCGCCCGGCGGGCAGGGCGTGGAGGCGGCCCGGGCCCGGGTGGCGGCGCTCGGGCTGCCGCCCGCGCTGGCCGACCAGGCGGGCCCGCTGGCGCCACCGGCGGTCGAGGCGAGCCTGGAGGTGATCGTCGCCCAGTACGGCGGGATCCTGGCCGACTCGGCGAGCGTGCTGGTGGTGTGCCGGCAGTGGACCCGGGGCGCGGACGGCTCGGTGGCCGAGGGCGGCACCACCGTGGACGTCCGGCTGAGCCGGGCCGCGCCGCGCTGGACCGTCACCGACCTGCACCCGGGCGTCGCGGGCCCGGCCGCCGCCGCACCGCCCCCGGCGGTCGCCCGGGTGCTGGCCGAGCCGCGGATCGAGCTGCCGCCCGAGGCGGCCGCCGATCTGAGCAGCGGCACCGTCCACGCCAGCGTGCCGGAGGCGATGCTGCGGCTGGCCGGCCCGTACACGCTGTCGGTGAGCGTGGTGCGGACCGGCCACCCGCTGGACGTCTTCGGGACGACCCGGCCCAGCGACCATCCGCCGGGCCGGGCCTTCGACGTCTGGCGGATCGACGGCATGGCCGTGGTGGATCCGGCGACGCCCCGGCAGCTGATCGAGTCCTTCATGCGGGACGCGGCCGCCGCCGGTTCGTACAACGTGGGCGGCCCGGTGGCGATCGCGGGGGCCGGGAACCGGTTCTTCACCGACGACACCCACCACGACCACTGCCACATCGGGTTCGACCACTAGACCTCGTACAGACCTCGTACAGACCTCGTACAGACCTCGTACAGACCTCGTACGGACCTCGTGCGTCAGTTGACGTTGACGCCGCTCCAGGCCGCCGCCACCGCGTTGTACTCGGTGCTGCCGGCGCCGTAGAGGTCCTTGGCCGCGTTCAGCGAGGCGGCGCGGGCACCCTTGTAGTTGGTGGTGGAGGTCATGTAGACGGTCAGCGCGCGGTACCAGATCTTGGCGACCTTCTGGTTGCCGATGCCGGTCACCGTGGAGTTGTTGCAGGTGGGGCTGTTGTAGGCGAAGCCGTTGATGGTCTTGCTGCCGCTGCCCTCGCTGGCCAGGTAGAAGAAGTGGTTGCCGACGCCCGAGGAGTAGTGCACGTTCAGCTTGCCGACCGAGCTGCTCCAGCAGTCGGCCGAGGAGCCGTCCAGCGAGGGCTTGTCGAAGCGGCGCAGCCACGGCGGGGTGGACTGGTCGCTGAACAGGTAGTCGGGGGTGTCGACCTTGTTGTTGGCGTACCACTCCACCATCGTGCCGAAGATGTCGCTGGTGGACTCGTTGAGGCCGCCGGACTCGCCGCTGTAGCGCAGGTTGGCGGTGGCACTGGTGACGCCGTGGGTCATCTCGTGGCCCATGGTGTCGAGGTCGACCTGCTCCGGGTCGTGGGAGCCGTCGCCGTCGCCGGTCATCATGCAGAAGCAGGCGTCGGACCACTGGGCGTTGTCCCAGTTGGTGCCGACGTGGACGAAGACGGTGGCGCCCTTGCCGTCGTTCTTGATGCCGTTCCGGCCGAAGGTGTTCTTGTAGTAGTCGTACGTCCAGGCGGTGTTGGCGTGGGCGTCGACGGCCGCGGTGGAGCGGTCGGTGGAGAACTTCTTCCCGTCGCCCCAGACGTTGGAGGCGCTGGTGAAGGCGGTGCCGGAGGAGGCCTTGACCGAGCCGGACGAGAGGTTGTGCGCGTCCTTGGTGACGTGGCCGCGGACCGGGTCGGTCAGGGTGTAGCCCCCGCTGACCGGGGTGGTGTCGATGGTGATCGTGCCGGTGTACTCGGAGTTGCCGGTGCCGGAGGCCTGGTGCTCGGCGTCGTAGGACTCGATCTGCTCACCGGTGGTGGCGTCGGTGACGACGACCTTGCCGGCCGGCTCGCCGTGCTCGCCGCTGCCCTCGACGGTGGTGCGCCAGGCGAGGCGGGGCGTGCCGTCGGCGGCCCAGACGACCAGCTCGGGGGTGCTGACGGCGTCCCGGACGCCCGGGGCGGCGGAGAGCGCGTTCGCTGCGCCGGACTGCGCGGGCACCTTGGGGGTGGTCGACTTCACGGCGGCGTCATGGGCGGCCGCGCGGGTGGTGTCCTTCAACTTGCCCTTGGCGTCCTGGTGGACGACCAGGTCGCCGCCGACCACCGGCAGGCCCTGGAAGGTGCGGTCGAAGCGCACGTGCGAGGTGCCGTCGGCGTCGAGCACGACGTCCTTGAGCACGAGGTCCTGGCCGGCGCCGAAGCCGAACACCGCCGCGTTGTGGGCGACGTTGGCGCGGGCCTGGGATATCGCGGCCTCGCGCGGGTTGGGCGCGGCGGAGGCCGTGGCGGCGGGGACGGTCGCGCCGGCGAGGGCGGCGACGACCGCGATGGCTCCGGCCACGCGGGCACGGCGGAATGAGGACGTGGGGGTCACTCGGAACTCCAGTGGGGGTTAGCTGCAGGGATAGGAGCTGGTCAGAGATTGACGGCGATCAGTCAGATGCAGCTAGAGGGAAGGTCATAACTTTGCCAAGTTGTGTCCTTGGACAGTCAAAAATGATCAGAAGTTAACAAGCGCTCTACGGGGCCGTCGTGACGATCGACTACACCCGGCGCTGTGAAACCCGCGCGTCCGGCCCGGGCAGGCCCTACGCTCTCGGTCCATGGACGGATGGGTGGGGGCCTGGACCGGCGGCCGGGCCGCCGTGCACCTGGGCGACGTCGCGGACTTCAACGCGCAGTTCTTCGCCCCCGGCATGGACGCGGCGCAGCGCCTGCGCCGGCTGCGGCAGGCGCACCACTACGCCTGCCTGGCCGTCGGCTACAGCCCCGAGCCGGCCGTGTTGGTGCTGCCCGCCGAGGTCGCCCCGGAGTGGACCGACTGGCTGGCCCGGGAGTTGGCCTGGGGGCCGGTCGAGGTGTACAGCGGCGTGGCACCGGACGACACGGTGGCCGAAGCACTCGCCGCCCGCCCCGCGCTGACCGCGCGGATCGCCGACTCCGGCCACCCGGTGGTGCGGTGGGGGCGGACGCCCGCCCAGGGGGAGGGGCCCGAGCTGGCGGCCGTCCGCCGTTACGAGTCCAAGGCCGCCGCGCACGACCTGTTCTCCGCGCTCGCCCCCGGGCACCCGGACATCCGCCTGCCGCGCCAGGAGCGCCCCGACGGCCGCCGCCGGGCCGCCCGCCGGCTCACCGCCCGCGCCGCCCGGGGGCTGACCACCGTCCTGAAGAGCCCGCACGGCGTGGGCGGCTACGGCACCGTCGTGGTCGAGCCCGCCGAGCTGTTCGCCGCGGGCGGCGGCCGGGCAATGCTGCGCCGCCTGGTCCGCACCGAGGTCCTGCCGGCCGACGGCGCGCTGCTGCTGGAGGAGCACGTCTCCCCGGGCCCGGCCGCCCGGCTGCGCGACCTCACCTACGACGCCGTCGTCGGCCCGGACGGCACCGTCCACCCCGTCGGCGCGGGCGCCATGGACGTGGCCGGCACCCGCTACCAGGGCGTCACCGTCGGCCCCGGCGCGGTGCCGCAGGGCGCCGCCGCGACCGCCCGCCGCTTCACCCTGGCCGTGGGCGAGCGGCTGGCCGCCGACGGCTACCGCGGCTGGTACGACGTCGACTTCGTCACCGACCGCGAGCGCCGGCTCGCGCCCACCGAGATCAACCTGCGGCTCACCGGCCCGGCCGTCGCCTTCGTGCTGGCCGCCCGGCTCGACGCGGTCCGCGGACCGGGCCACCTGGTGCGCACCCTGGACGGCATGCCGCTCGGCGCCCGGCTCGCCCCGGCGGCGCTGCACGACCACCTGCAGCGGCTGCGGCCGCGCTGCGCCCGGCTCGGTGTCACCCTGCTGCCGCTGATCCCGACGGCCTGCCACGAGCCGGAGCCCGCCGTCGGCCTCGCCCTCGCCGGGCCGGACGTCGAGGCGCTGGACGCGGCCGAGGCACTGGTCGCCGCCGCCAACCACGGGCTGGCCGGGATGTTCGAGGCGCTCAGGTGAACCACCGTCACCCGCGGCCCGCCGACACCACCTCTCCCACTCGTCACCCGCGTCCGGCCGGCACCCCCGTTCCGTCACCCGCGGCCCGCCGTCACCCCTTCCCGACCGGCGGACGCCAGACCACGAACCGCACCAGCACCAGCGCCGCGAGCATCAGCGGGATGTTGAACGCGAACACCAGCGCCGTCTCCCGCGGCCAGTCGGTGGCCCTGGTGATCCGGTACAGGTTGTCCTGCGGCCACCAGTTGACGAGCAGCCAGGTGATCGCCAGATGGGTCAGCACCGACAGCCGCTCCGGCCTGCCCAGCCGCCGGACGGCGTCCAGGCCGATGCAGAAGTAGACGAACCCGGCGCCGAAGGCCAGGTTCTCGCAGAGGTAGAGCAGCCGGAAGAAGTTGCTGTAGGGGGCGGGGACTCCGGTGAGGTCGGTCGAGCCGGGGAAGAGGATGTCGGTCGTCACCCACGCGCCCCCCGCGAACACCAGCACGCAGAGGACCGCCGCGCAGCCGTTCGTGAAGGCCGAGTCACCGCCGGAGCCGCCCCCGGCCTTGCCGCCGCCCTTCCGGGAGCCGGCCTTCCCCGAACGCGCCGCCGGGCGCGGGGCGGTGTGCTCCGGCGGGGCGGGCAGCGGCAGGGCCGCGCGGTCCAGCTTGCCCGCCCGGGTGCGCGGCAGCTCGGACACCGGGACGACCGCCGCGGGCGCCTCCCCGGCCGGCAGCTCCGCCGCCAGGTGCTGCGAGAGCGACCAGCCGTCCGCGCCCTCGCCCCCCGGCTCCGCCACCGCGTAGCCGACCAGCCGGCGCTGCCCCGGCCGCAGGTCCACCTCCACCACGGCGGCCTCCCGCACCGCGGGGTGCGAGCGCAGCACTCCCTCGGCCCGGGCCGCCGCCACCACCCGGGAGACCACCGAGCTCTTCCGGGCCTGCGGGACCGGCCCGAGCGCGTTGGCGGCCCGGCCGACGAACTCCAGCACGCCGTCCGGCCGCAGCCGCCCGACGTCCCCGGTCAGCAGCACCCGCCCGTCCGGGTCGAAGTCCGCCCGGACGAAGCGGCGCCCGGTCTCCTCGGGCCGGTCGAGGTAGCCGCGGGTCAGACCGCTGCCGCCGATCGCGATCTCCCCGGCCGTCCCGGGCGCGGCGGGGGTGCCGTCCGGGCCGAGCACGTACACCCGGGTGCCGGGGAAGGGGCGGCCCACCAGCGAGACCCGCTCGGCGCCGTCGGCGGCGGCCGTGCCCCGCACGTCGAAGTAGGTGCTGTCCACGGTGGCCTCGGCCAGGCCGTACACGTTCAGCACCCGGGCCCGCTCGCCGAGCAGCCGCTGCAGGCCCAACTGCTCGTCCAGGTACCACTTCTCGGCGCCCACGGTGAGCAGCCGCACCCCGGGCAGGCCCTCGCCGGTCTCCGCCAGCAGGGCCGTCAGCCGGCGCGCGGTGCGGACGTTCAGCTCCAGGACGGTGATCCGCTCGGCAGTCACCAGGGCGGGCAGCGCGCCGAGGTCGACGGTGCGGTCCAGGGTGAGGTTGAACGGCGTGACCACCAGGGTGGCGCCGGTGCCCAGCGCCCGGACCCAGTCGGCGGTGAAGACGTCGAACTCCAGGCTCGCCGTCTGCAGGATCCGGTCCTCGGCGGTCAGCCCGTACACCTCGCGCCAACCCTCGTACGCCGCGAGCAGGTTGCGGTGCTCGACCAGCGCGCCGACGGGCAGGCCGGTGGAGCCGGAGGTGTAGAAGACGCAGGCCGGGTCCTGCGGCGCGACCTCGGGCGGCTCGAACGGCGCCACCGCGGGCGCGGCCGTGTCGACGCAGACCGGCGCCGCCCCGCTCGCGTCCGCGAGCCGCACCCGGTGCACCTCCTCGGTCACCACCACGTCCGGCGACGCGTCGGCCAGCACGTGCCGCAGCAGCGCGTCCGGCGCGCTCGGCTCCAGCGGCACGTACGCCGCGCCCGTCTTCAGCACCGCCAGCAGCGCCACGTACACCTCGGTGCCCCGACCGAGCGCCACCGCCGCCCGGCCGCCCGGGGCCAGGCCGTGCTCCGCCAGCACGGCGGCCAGGCGCTGCGCCCGCCCGTCCAGCTCGCCGTACGTCAGCTCGCGCTCACCGCAGCGCACGGCCACCGCCGCCGGCGCCCGGCGCGCCTGCTGCTCGACCAGCTCGTGCAGGGTCCGGGCCCGTTCCGTGTCCACGCTCATCCCGCCTCCCCCTCGTCCCCTCGGAGGCACGATCCTCCTCCCAACTCCCTTCGGGCAACAGGGTTGTGGCGAGTCCACCCTGCGGACGGCCACGCCCGCGCCGGGCCGACGGTTGTACTCTGCACGCGGACGGACGGCACCGGGCCCGTCCGGCGCCGCGATCGGAGACACCCACCCCATGAGCCAGCCCTTCGACGGCCCGCTGCTGCGCACCCGGGACGTGGACGTCGTGCGCGACGGCCGGTACCTGCTGCGCGGGATCAGCCTGGAGATCCAGCCGGGCGAGCACTGGGCGCTGCTCGGCCCCAACGGGGCGGGCAAGTCCACCCTGCTCGCCCTGCTCGGCGCCGTCTCCCACCCCACCCACGGCGAGGTCGACGTGCTCGGCCGCCGGCTCGGCCGGGTCGACATCCGCGAGCTGCGCGCCCACCTCGGGCACGTCAACCCGCGCCACCCGCTGCGCTCGCCGCTGACCGTCCGGGAGGTGGTGCTCACCGGGCACACCAACACCATCGAACCGGAGCTGCACCGCAAGCCGGCCCCGGAGGTGCTGGAGCGGGCCGACCGGCTGATCGAGACGCTCGGCATGAGCGCGATGGCCGGCGCGCCGTGGACCACCCTCTCCCAGGGCGAGCGCGGCCGGGCCCTGATCGCCCGCGCCCTGATGCCCAGCCCCCGCCTGCTGCTGCTCGACGAACCCGCCACCGGGCTGGACCTCACCGCCCGCGAGCTGCTGCTGGACAGCCTGGACCTGCTGCGCCACCAGCACCCGGACCTGGCGAGCGTGCTGGTGACCCACCACCTGGAGGAACTGCCGGAGAGCACCACCCACGCCCTGCTGCTGCGCGGCGGCGAGTGCGTCGCGGCCGGGCCGGTGGACGAGGTGATGACCACCGCTCTGATCAGCGAGACCTTCGGCCACCCGATCCGGATCGGCCGCCACGAGGGCCGCTGGAGCGCGCGGGCCGCCGCCCGCCGGACACCGGGAAGGTAACGGTTCAGGGGGTGGGTGTAGACGCTGGGACATCCATACGTAAGGTATGCCTTAGCTAACGACGGGGCTCGCCCCGCCGACCCCGCAATGCCGTGGCACCCCCATGCCCTTTTCCGTTGGAGCACCCATGTCCGCCCGTCGCCGTTCCACCGCAGCAGTGCTGCTCACCCTCGCCGTGGCGACCGCTACCCTGGCCGGCTGCTCGTCCAAGAAGGACGACAAGGCGAGCTCCTCCGACGCCGTCAAGGTGAACGCCACCGACAGTGCGTGCGAGGTCTCCAAGACCACCTTCCCGGCCGGCCACGTGGTGCTGGACATCAGCAACAAGGGTTCCAAGACCACCGAGGTCTACGTCTACGGCGACGGTGACAAGATCATCACCGAGCGCGAGAACATCGGCCCCGGGACCAAGGCCAGCATCAACGCCGAGATCAAGGCCGGCTCGTACGAGGTCGCCTGCAAGCCCGGCATGGTCGGCGACGGCATTCGCCAGAAGATCACCGTCACCGGCGAGGGCGGCAGCGCCGCGTCCGCCGACCCGCGCCTGGCCGCGGCCGTCGACTCCTACCGTAAGTACGCCCAGGAGCAGGCCGACGCGACCGTCCCGGCCGTCCAGGCCTTCGCCGACGCGATCAAGGCCGGCGACCTGGAGAAGGCCAAGTCGCTGTACGCGGCCTCGCGCACCGGCTGGGAGCGCACCGAGCCGGTCGCCGAGAGCTTCGGCGACGTCGACCCCAAGACCGACACCCGTGAGGACAAGGTCGAGGCCGGCCAGCAGTGGACCGGCTGGCACAAGCTGGAGAAGTCGCTCTGGGCGGACGCCAGGATCGGCGACGACGAGAAGAAGCTCGCCGACCAGCTGGTCAACGACCTCAAGGACTGGCAGGCGAAGATCCCCGCGGCCGAGATCACCGCGACCAGCATGGCCAACGGCGCCAAGGAGCTGCTGGACGAGGTCGCCACCAACAAGATCACCGGTGAGGAGGACCGCTACAGCCACACCGACCTGGCCGACTTCCAGGCCAACGTCGAGGGTGCGCAGAAGGCCTACGAGCTGCTGAAGCCGGTCGCCTCCGAGAAGGACCCGGAGCTGGCCAAGACGCTGGACTCCGAGTTCGCCGCCATCAACGCCCTGCTCGCCAAGTACAAGCAGGCCGACGGCACCTTCACCTCCTACGACAAGGTCACCGAGGCCGAGCGCAAGACCTTCTCCGACGCGGTCAACTCGCTGGGCGAGCCGCTGTCGAAGCTGGCCGCCGCCGTGGTCGTCAAGTAACCGACCCCGCGGTTCCCGCACCACCCACCCCATGACGCCGTGGCGGCCCCGACCGGCCGCCACGGCATCCGTGAGCCGGCCCACCGGCCCGGCCCGCGGATCGGCGCAGGTCAGCGCCATGCGCAGGGTCAGCACCACGCACAGGGTCAGCACCCCGAGCAGTTCAGTACCCCCGAGCAGTTCAGTACCGAGAAGGGCCCGCCCGCCGATGGACGCCGAGAACCAGCAGCAGACCGGAACGCCGGCCGCCACCGATGCCACCGCCACCGACGCCACCGCGACCAAGGGCGCGGTCAGCCGGCGCGCCGTCATCGGCTGGGCCGGCGCGGGCGTCGCGCTCGGTGCCGCCGCCGTCGGCTCGGTCGCCGCCGCCACCAAGCAGGACGACGCCGCCCCGGCGGCCGCCGCGGCCCCGGCCGGCGCCGAGGTGCCGTTCTACGGCGACCACCAGTCCGGCATCGCCACCCCCGTCCAGGACCGCCTGCACTTCGCCGCCTTCGACGTGTCCGAGAAGGCCACCCGCGAGTCGCTGGTCAAGCTGCTCAAGGACTGGACCAAGGCGGCCGCCGCGATGACCGGCGGCCGCGAGGTCGGCACCGGCGCCGCCACCGGCCTGCCCGAGGCCCCGCCGGACGACACCGGCGAGGCCCTCGGCCTGCCCGCCTCCCGGCTCACCCTCACCATCGGCTTCGGCCCGAGCCTGTTCGACAAGGACGGCGTGGACCGCTTCGGCCTGCAGGCCAAGCGCCCCGAGGCCCTGATCGACCTGCCGGGCTTCAAGGGCGACAAGCTCGACCCGAACCGCAGCGGCGGCGACCTCTGCATCCAGGCCTGCGCCGACGACCCGCAGGTCGCCGTGCACGCGATCCGCAACCTGGCCCGCATCGGCATGGGCACCGTCAGCATCCGCTGGTCCCAGCTCGGCTTCGGCAAGACCTCCTCCACCACCCCGGACGCGCAGACCCCGCGCAACCTGATGGGCTTCAAGGACGGCACCCACAACATCGCGGGCACCGACACGGCGAAGCTCGCCGACCACGTCTGGGCCGCCCCCGGCGACGGCCCCGAGTGGATGACCGGCGGCTCGTACCTGGTCGCCCGGCGCATCCGGATGCACATCGAGACCTGGGACCGCACCTCGCTCAAGGAGCAGGAGGACGTCTTCGGCCGCACCAAGGGCGAGGGCGCCCCGTACGGCAAGGCCAAGGAGCACGACGCGCCCGACCTCAAGGCGATGCCCGCGGACTCGCACGTCGCGCTCGCCCACCCGGACGCCAACAACGGCCTGATGATCCTGCGCCGCGGCTTCTCCTTCACCGACGGCACCGACGGCCTCGGCCGCCTGGACGCCGGCCTGTTCTTCCTCGCCTACCAGCGCGACACCCGCAAGGCCTTCGTGCCGCTGCAGACCCGCCTGGCGTCGAGCGACAAGCTCAACGAGTACATCCAGCACGTCGGCTCCGCCCACTTCGCCTGCCCGGCGGGCGTGCGCAAGCCGGGGGAGTGGTGGGGCCAGGCCCTGTTCGGCTGACCCGCCGCCACCCCCGTACGTACCACCTCACCCCCCAGGAGCCCGCGTGTTCGGCAACTACCTGATCGGCCTGCGCGAAGGTCTCGAAGCCAGCCTGGTCGTCTGCATCCTGATCGCCTACCTGGTCAAGACCGAGCGCAAGGACAAGCTGCCGCCGGTCTGGCTCGGCGTCGGCGCGGCCGTGGTGCTCTCGATGGCGTTCGGCGCGGTGCTGCAGTTCGGTTCCTCGCAGCTCACCTTCGAGGCCCAGGAGGCGCTCGGCGGTTCGCTGTCGGTCATCTCGGTCGGCCTGGTGACCTGGATGGTGTTCTGGATGCGGCGCACCGCCCGGCACCTGAAGGCCGAGCTGCACGGCAAGCTGGACGCGGCGCTCGCGATGGGCACCACGGCCCTGGTGGTCACCTCCTTCCTGGCCGTCGGCCGCGAGGGCCTGGAGACCGCGCTGTTCATCTGGTCGGCCGTGCAGGCCACCGGTGACGGCTGGAACCCGCTGATCGGCGCCGCGCTCGGCCTGCTCACCTCGGTGGTGCTCGGCTGGCTGTTCTACCGCGGCGCGCTGAAGATCAACCTGGCCAAGTTCTTCACCTGGACCGGCGCCATGCTGGTCGTCGTCGCGGCCGGCGTCCTCGCGTACGGCGTGCACGACCTGCAGGAGGCCGGCTGGCTGCCCGGCCTGCACAGCCTGGCCTTCGACATCTCCAGCACCATCCCGAAGGACAGCTGGTACGGCACCCTGCTGAAGGGCGTGTTCAACTTCCAGCCCGACCCGACGGTGCTGCAGCTGGTCGTCTGGCTGCTCTACCTCACCCCGACCCTGGCCGTCTTCTTCAACCTCCTCGGCGGCGACAAGGGCAAGCCCGCCCGGCCCGTCACCGCCACCCCGGCCGCCTGACCCCGCAGTCCGGCCCCCGACCGCCCCGCCCGGCACCCGCCGGGCGGGGCGGTTTCGTCATGAGTGCGTCACAGCCGGAACCGCACCGGTCCCGGGCGTCGTGGTCGGGGGCGGAAACACCGACCGTTCACCCGTGGGGGGACCATGACCGTTCGCAGGCCTGCCAGGATCGCCGCCGCCGGGCTGACGGCGCTCGCCGCAGCCGTGCTGCTGACCGCGTGCAACGACGACGTCGGGGCGGGCGCGCAGCCGGCGCCGACGGTGACCGTCACCGGGGTGGCGTCCGCGCAGCCGACGAGCGGCGGCAAGGCGACCGTCCCCGGGGCGACGCCGACCGGGCCGATGGTGACGCAGTCGGCCGGCGCGCGCTGCACGGCCGACGAGCTCACCGCCACCGTCCAGCTCCAGGACGCCGGTTCGGCCATGGTGATGGTCACCAACAAGGGCGGCCGCAGCTGCACCCTGTTCGGCTACCCGGGCTACGGCGGTCTGCGGGCCGACAACAGCGCGGACACCCTGGCCGTCAAGCGGGAGCCGCACCCCGGGCCGCCCACGGCGATCACCCTGAAGCCGAAGACGACCGCCTTCTCCGGCCTCAAGTGGAGCTCCTGCGACAAGGCCGACCCGACCTGCCACGTGATCGCCGGCCTGCAGCTCACCCCGCCGGACGAGACCAGGCAGCTGACCGCCGAGGTGCTCGGCCTCGACGGCAAGCCGGTCCTGCAACTGCTCGTCTCCGCCCAGGGCCTGACCACCGGCAGCCTGCAACCCTCCAACCAGGGCGTGGTGTTCGCCGGGCCGTGACACGACGGAGCCCCCGGGGCGGTCCGCACGGACCACCCCGGGGGCTCCCTGGCGTACCGCCCCGGCTACTCGCTCTTGATGGCGCCCAGGATGTCCAGCTTCGCCGCCTTGAAGGCGGGCCACAGGGCGGCCAGCAGACCGATCACGGCGGCCGCGAGCAGGAAGCCGGCGACCTGGACCGGCGGCACCACGGTGGTGATGCCCTTGACGTCGTCCGCCAGCGTGCGGACACCGGCCCACGCCACCAGGACGCCCAGGCCGATCCCGACCAGTCCGCCGAACAGCGCGATCAGCAGGGACTCCAGGCGGACCATCCGCCGGATGCCGAGCCGGTCCAGGCCGATCGCCCGCAGCATGCCGATCTCCCGGCGGCGCTCGAACACCGACATCGCCATGGTGTTGACGACACCGAGCACCGCGATGATCACGGACATGCCGAGCAGCCCGTACATCATGTTCAGGATCCCGTTGAGCATCTGGCGGTTCTCCGCCTTGATGTCCTTCTCGCCCTTGACGGCGATCAGCGGGTTGCCGCCGGTGGCGTCGCGCACCGCCTGCTTCAGCTCCCCGGTCGGGCCGTTCGCGCCCTTGACCAGGACCTTGTCCAGCCCGGAGCCGGGCAGGGCGTGCGGGCCGACGACGGCGTCGGGGGCGACGATCCCGGCCAGCACCGAGTTGTGCTCGATGACGGCGCCGACGGTCAGCGAACCCTTGCTGCCGTCCGGGTAGGTGACGGCGAGGGCCTCGCCGACCCGGTAGCGGCTCTGGCCGGAGCTGCCCGCGCTCACCATCAGCTTGCCCTCCTTGAGGGCGTCCGCGGAGCCGTCCTTGACCTTCACGGTGACCAGCCGGTCGATGGTGGTGGCGTCGACCGCCGTCACCCAGTCGCTGTCCGAGCCGTCCGCGCCGGTCTCCACCGGGACGGTGCGCACCACGCTCGTCGCGGTGACGCCGGGCGCCTTGGCGATCTGGGTGGAGACCTCGGGGGAGAGCATGGAGAAGTTCTCCATGGTGACCGCGTAGTCGGCCTTGAGGTCGGTCGCGGCCGCGTCGTCCACGGCCTTGTTCACCGAGGCACCGATCACCGTCAGCGAGGTGATCAGGGTGACGCCGATGGTGAGCGCCGAGGCCGTGGCGGCGGTGCGGCGCGGGTTGCGGATGGCGTTCTCCTTGGCCAGCTTGCCCGGAGTGCCGTACAGGGCGCGCAGCAGCGGCGCGAACAGGTTGATCAGCGGCCGGGACAGCAGCGGGGTCAGGACGAACACGCCGATCAGCAGCGCGCCGGCGCCGAGGCCGACCGTCTTGACCTCCTTGCCGGCCACGCCCGCCGCCAGCGCACCCGCGCCGGCCAGGGCGAAGAGCAGGCCGATCGTGTTGCGGATCACCAGGCTCTTCTGGGTGGCGGGCTGCTCGGCCGAGCTCATCGCCGCCACCGGGGCGATCCGGGAGGCACGGCGGGCGGGCAGCCAGGCGGCCAGCACCGTCACCAGCACGCCGACCGCGATCGCGGCGACGACCGTGCTCGGGGCGATGATCAGCGGGCCGTCCGGCAGGTTGGCGTCCATCGGGCCGTTGAGGAACGACTTGAGGCCGACGGCGATCCCGATGCCGGCCAGCAGACCGGCCACCGACGCCGTGAGGCCCACCAGGAACGCCTCGATCAGCACCGAGCGGGTGATCTGGCGCCGGGTCGCGCCGACGGCGCGGAGCAGGGCCAGTTCCTTGGTGCGCTGGGCGACCAGCATGGTGAAGGTGTTGGCGATGATGAAGATGCCGACGAACAGGGCGATGCCCGCGAAGGCCATCAGGAAGGTGCTCAGGAACTTGGTGCCCTGCTTGATCATCCGGTCCTGCTCGGCGGCGAGCTCGCGGCCGGTCCGGGCCTCGATGTTGTCGCCCTGCGGGACGGCCTGCTTGACGGCGCCGAGCAGCGCGTCGTCGTCGGTGCCCGGCTTGGCCTTGACGTCCAGCTCGGCGAAGCGGCCCGGGCTCAGGTAGAGCTGCTGGGCGGTGGCGGTGTCGAAGGCGGCGAGCGAGCCGCCGGCCGACACCCGCGGGTCGTTGGTGCGCAGGGTGCCGGTGAGCTTGAGCTCCATGACCGGGCCGTTGACGGCGACCCGGACGGTGTCGCCGACCTTGTAGCCGCCCTTGTCGGCGGTCTTGGCGTCCAGGGCGATCTCGGTGGCGTTCTTCGGGCCGCGGCCCTCGACCAGCGGGTAGCGCGGGTCGGTGCCGTCGGTGCCCGGCACGTAGTTGGTGCCGGTGGTGGAGAAGCCGTTGCCGATCAGCGCGCCCTTCTTGTCGGCGATGCCGGCGAAGCCGCTCACCACGCCGCGCGCGTCGGCGACGCCCGGCAGCGCGGCGACCTTGGCACGGGACTCCTCGGTGAGGGTCGGGCCGGTGGTGACCCGGGCGCCGTGGTCGTAACCGCGGAAGCCGGCCTCGTGGTCGCTGACCGTGACGGCGATGTCGGTGTAGCTCTTGGAGTTCTGGGTCCTGAGCGCCTCGCCGAGGGTGTCGGAGAAGACCAGCGTGCCGGCGACGAAGGCGGTGCCGAGCATGACGGCCAGCGTCGTCATCAGAAGTCGGCCCTTGTGGGCCAGCACATTGCGCAATGCGGTGCGGAACATGAGGGGTTGTCAGTCCTGGGGTGCTCGTGGGGACGGGTGGCTTCGGGACCTCGGGCGGCTCGCGGCCGGTGGGCCGTGAGGGGGTGTGCTCTAGCTGGTGCGGCCCTTGGCGTCGAAGCGGCGCATGCGGTCCAGGACGGTGTCGGCGGTGGGGTGGTGGAGTTCGTCGACGATGCGGCCGTCGGCGAGGAAGACGACGCGGTCGGCGTAGGCGGCGGCGACGGGGTCGTGGGTGACCATGACGACGGTCTGGCCGAGTTCGCGGACGGAGTTGCGGAGGAAGGAGAGGATCTCGGCGCCGGAGCGGGAGTCGAGGTTGCCGGTGGGTTCGTCGGCGAAGATGATGTCGGGCTTGCCGGCGAGGGCGCGGGCGCAGGCGACGCGTTGCTGCTGGCCGCCGGAGAGCTGGGAGGGGCGGTGGCTGAGGCGGCCGGAGAGGCCGACGGTGTCGACGACGCGGTCGAGCCAGGCCTTGTCGACCTTGCGGCCGGCGATGTCCATCGGCAGGGTGATGTTCTCCAGGGCGGTCAGGGTGGGGAGGAGGTTGAAGGCCTGGAAGATGAAGCCGATGTGGTCGCGGCGCAGTTGGGTGAGTTGCTTGTCCTTGAGGCCGACGAGTTCGGTGTCGCCGATGGTGGAGGAGCCGGAGGTGACGGTGTCGAGGCCGGCCATGCAGTGCATGAGGGTGGACTTGCCGGAGCCGGAGGGGCCCATGATGGCGGTGAACTCGCCCTGGGGGAAGGTCACGCTGACGTTGTCGAGGGCGACGACGCGGGTCTCCCCCTCCCCGTAGACCTTGTTCAGGCCGGTGGCGCGGGCGGCCGCCAGGCCGGTGCGGACGGCGGTTGCGGGGAACGTCACGTGGACTCACTCCTGGGGATGAAAAAACGGAAAATCGGACTCCAGTCCATCCTCCCAAGGCGTTCTTGTGCGACGTGTATGCCGAGCGGACGGTCGGCCCCCGCCGACCCGGCGGGGTGGCGGGGGCACTCTCCTCCTCTGGTATGACCCGGACCCCTCAGGGGCGGGGCCCGGCCGGAAGCCTTCGGCCGTCCCGGCCGGGGCGCGGCCCGGGTCCGGACCGGCGCCGGGCCGCTACTCCACCGCGACCCCGAAGGCCGTCGCCAGCCCCGCCAGACCGTTCGTCACCGCCCGGCCGGACGGGCTGAACTCCCAGCCGCCACCCGAACGCCGGAAGGCACCCAGCACCATCGCGCTGTCCGGCACCCCGCCGGTGGTGCCCGCCCAGTCCGCCGGACCGGCCGCACCAGGCCCGTACGCGGCGGCGACCGCCAGCCCGTGCACGTACCCCAGCGGCACCACCGGCGGCTCCTCCTCCTCGGTGGAGACGGCCACCACCACCTCCTCGACCGCGGCCGGCAGCCGGTGCAGCTCCAGGGTCAGCCGGGCCGCCCGGGTCGGCTCGCCCGGCACCGAGCGGGTCGGGTGCAGCCGGACCGCGCCGTCCGGGTCCTGCGGGCTGTTGAAGAACACGAAGTGCTCGTCGCTGAGCACCCGGCCCCCGGCGCACAGGAAGGCGGTGACGTCCAGCTCCACCGCGTCCCCGCCGGCCGTCCGGCTCTGCCAGCTCACCGTGAGCGCGGTCTCCCGCCCGGCCGGGTCGGCCTCCTGCGGCCGGGCGCCCGCGGCGGCCGGGTCGCCCCCGCCGAGCCGGCCGCGCAGGCCCTGCTCGGCCAGCAGCTCGACCAGCTCCGGGCCGCTCACCAGGGTCAACGGCTTGCCCTCGATGTAGCTGTACGAGCCGCGGCCGAAGCCCGCCGTGGTGACCAGGATGCCCTTGATCGCGCCGTGGTGGCGCACGGTGGACTCCAGGTCGCGCACGGCCGTCGGCGGAACGGTCTTCTTGTAGCGCTTCGCCTGGATCACGATCTTGCCGCCGGTCACCGGGTCCAGGTCCTCGGCGACCACGTCCACCCCGACGTCGCCGCTGCGGGCCGTCGTCATCACCCGGAAGCCGCGCAGCCGGAACAGCTCGGCGATCAGGTCCTCGAAGTCCAGCGGATCCATCTCGAAGAGGTCCGGCTCGTCCTCGCCGCCGTGCCCGGCCAGGCTCCCGCCGACCGTCTCCGGCCGCCGGTCCGGCCGGACCTCGTCCAGCCGCTCCGGGCGCGCCGACAACCGGCCGCCCAGGCCCTGGAAGCACTCCACCGCGTCCACCCGGTCCAGCGCCAGCCCGGCGATGCCGGCCCGGGTCGCGGTCAGCGTCGACACGAAGCGCTCGGCCTCCCGGCCGGTCGCCGGGTCGATGCCGAGGACGAAGCCGTTCAGCACCACCGAGTCCAACAGCCCGTCCCGGTCTGCCCGGAACACCTCCGCCACCACCCGCAGCGCCGACTGCGCCAGGACCTGCCGGTACAGCGCCTTGCGCTCCGTCGCCGGGCGGGCCACCTCGGCCTCGCGGTCGTCCGACTTCACGTACCGCACCCGGCCGGCCGCCGGCACCACGTCCGCCCCCGGCAGCTCCCAGTTCACCACCAGCTGGCGGCCCGCCGCGTCGAAGGCCGCCACCAGCCGGTGCGGGAAGCCCTCCGGCCAGGCCGCCGAGGCGTACAGACCCGCCGTGAAGTACTCCTGCACCGCCTCCGGCTCGCCCGCCCGCAGCCGGCGCAACAGCTCCTCGGTCCGGGCGCCGCGCTCCTCGTCCTCGCGGCGGAAGCGCTCCACCCGGGCCAGGTACTCCCGGTGGTACGCGGCCAGCCGCTGCTGCCGGTCCGCCTCCCGCGCCTGTGCGGCGTACCAGTCCTGCTCGAACCGCGCCCGGGCCTGCGCCAGGTACTGCTCGTACTGGCGCCGCACCCCCGGATTGCGGGCCTGCACCGGATCCGGCGGCGGGACGAAGTAGGCGGCGGACGCCTGGTCCGGCATCGGCACCGGCCCACCCAGCGGCCCCGGATCGAACGGCGGCACCGCACTCGGCGCCAACAGCGCCTGCGGACCGAACGCCGGCGCGGCCAGCCCGGCCGCCAGCAGGCCCCTCAACTCCTCCACCCGGGCGTCCAGTTCGGCCGTCCGCCGAGCCGCCTCGGCCTCCCGCGACTGCTGGTACGCCCGCTGCGCCTCCCGCTCGTTGCGGGCAGTCGCCCGCTGCGCCTCGCGCTGCTCCCGCTCCCGCCGGCGCTCCTCCGCCGCCTCGGCACGCCACCGGGCCTCCTCCCGGCGCTGCTGCTGCCGCTGCGCCTCCGCCCAGATCGCCAGCACCCCGCTGCTCCGCCGCCCCGCCACGTCCACCCCTCCTGTCCGCGCCGCCTCCCGGCGGCGCCACCGACCGCGCCCGCCACAATAGAACGCGGACACCCCACCCGGCCAAGCGCCCGCGACCTGCGGGGTCGCGGCCGCCACGGCGCTGCTGAACCCGGCACCGCCGGCTCCTTCGACGACCCCGGCACCGGACCGTTCCGCTGACACCATCACCGACGACACGGGCGTCGCCGCGGAAGGCGCCCCCGCCGCCGACCGACCGAACAGCCCACCACCGAGGCACGCCGCCCGCCGATCCGCCCGCGGGAGGGACGGGTGCGGTGTGTCGGTGGCGGCGGGTAACCTCGCTGCTCCGAGAGGGAAGGATGCCCGTGACGATTCCCCCACCGCAGCAGCCGGACCGGCCGGCAGGCTGGGTCTCCACCGGCCTGGGCTGGCAGGCGGGCCGCGCCGTGCTCGGCGCGGTGCGCGGCAGCCGGGTGCACGAGCGCGCCGTCACGCCCGGCGCGGAGGTCGGCTGGCTGCTCGGCGGGCCGCGCCGCTGCGTCGGGGCCTGGCTGGTCGGGGCGACGGAACGCACCCCGTGCCCGCACCACGCGGTGATCGATCCGGACGGCGGCGCGACGCAGTGCCCGGCCTGCCAGAGCGTGGACCGCGGCCTCGCCCTGGCGCGGGACCAGATCCTCGACGACGGCCGCACCTACCTGCTCTACCTCGCCTGGTTCGGCGAGGGCCTGCTGAAGGTCGGCCTGACCGCCGAGCAGCGCGGCGACAGCCGACTGCTCGAACAGGGCGCGCTGGCCTACGCGTTCACCGCCAGGGGTGGCCTGCCGGCGGTGCGCCGCGCCGAACTCACCGTCGCCGCGTCGGGGTTGGCCCGTGAGCGGTACAAGTCCCGGCTCAAGGCCGAGCACTGGTGGTCGCACGGCGACGTCCCGCACCGCCGTACGGTGCTCACCGAGGCCCGCGCCCGGGCGCACCGGCTGCTGGACGGCCACGCCGTGGAGCTGCTCGCGGACCGTCCGGTGGTGGACCACGTGGAGCGCTACGGCCTGGCGGCCGGCGCCCCGGAGACCTACCGGGAGATCGCCGGTCTGGCCGACGGCGCCGTGATCGCGGGCCGGCTCCGGCCGCCGATCGGCAAGCACCTGTTCCTCGACCAGGCCGACGGCTCCGGCCCGCTGCTGCTGGACACCCGGCGGCTCACCGGCTGGACGCTGACGCCCGTGGCCGGCCGGGCGTCCGAGGGGCTGATCCTGCAGGAGCGGGTCCGCCCGCCGGAGCCGGACACCCAGGAAGCGCTGTTCTGAGCCGGCGGCGTCAGCCCAGCTTGCTGCGCAACCCGCCCGGCCCCGAGCGGGCGCGGCGGGACAGCGGCGGCCGGGACGGGCGGACGTCGCCGCGCACGACCTGGTCGGCGGCCTCGGCGGCCCGCCGGGCGAGCGCGGCGCGGGCGGCGGCCAGGGCGACGCGGGCGAGTAGCGGGTCCTCCCGGACACCAGCGTCGCGCTTGGCGCTGTGGCAGCCCGTGCACCAGACCGGCGAGGCCGGCCCGTCCGGGTACACCATCTCCTCGGGCGGCAGGTAGTGCCCACCGCACTCGACGCACTCGAAGACCAACCTCATCCGACGATCACCGTCCCGGATCCGTGGCACCGACCGCAGGGCGACCAGAATTCGTGGACCCTGGGCACCATGCTCCCTTCCTCGTCCAGTTCGACCGTTGCCTCGGTCTTCTGGGTCCCCCCGGACCCGCCGCAGCCGGAGCAGGACTGAACCTCGGGCATATGCCGTCCCTCCGTAGCGGAGCACCACCGTAGCGCGATTTTCGGCCTGCGAGCACCGCTCCCGACGATCCACCACCCGTACGGGGAGCGCGAAATGGCGCCGCACGCCCCACCGGACAGGGTCGGGCCCCCCCGCGGGCCCCCCCCCCCGGGGGCGCCCGGGGGGGGGGCCGCCGGGGGGGGGGGGGGGGGCCGCCGCGCGGGGGCGCGGGGGCCCCCCCCGTGAACCTCCC